>CAYNGG010000005.1:0-32414 GCA_964396575.1 uncultured Desulfobacteraceae bacterium
TAAAAATCCATCAAAAATTTATGTTTTTTCGCGTTTTTTGCGTGTTTCGCGGTTAAAAATCATTTTCATGCACGGGGGTGATCGCGGTACCCGCCCCGATCATGAGGGTTCATTCGTGGTTCTCTTGCGGTTCTCGCGTAATTCATTGCTCCCCATATCGCCGCCGTGAAAAGGCTCGGGCGAACCGGACCAGGCTTTCCCAGTCGGTCAAGAGGTGGACCGCCCAGCCGTCGGCGGTCAGGCGGGCCAGGTCGGGATGGCGCGGGCTGACCTGGTGAAGGACCATGGTGCCGCCGCCCCCGGCCCGTTCCAGAGCCTCACCGGCGGTTTTCCATCCGTCCTTGGTGCCGAGCATGGAAAAGATGTCCCCGTCGGTGATGATCAAAATGTGGGACCGGTCCGCCGGTTGAGCGTCACCGGCCGGGTAGGTCGCTTCGAGCCGGCTGACCCCGAAGGCGTAGCCGGTGCCCAGGTATCCGGTCAGGACCTTCAGAATTTCGTGCTCGTCCGCCGTGAATCCCCCTGTTTCGCTGTACCGGCCGGGCTCGCCCGAGAGGACCGCCATCACCTTCGCCCCGGCCCGCCGGGCGGACAGGGCCATGATCGTTCCGGCGATCACCGGAAACGAAACCTGGACCTTCGGGTTGGGCATGGAGCCGGAGCAATCGATCCCGAGGTAGAGGTCGGTCGGCCGGTGCTCGGGGTCGCCGCCGGGGGATCGGCCCCGGCGGGTCTGGACGGTGGTCACGCCGGGGATTACCGTCGGGCTCCGGGTCAGGGTCCCGATCCAGTCGATGGCGCTCACCGGCGAGCCGATATCCCAGGGAGTCACGCCTTCGGGGATCGGGTCGGTGGACCGGGGGTGGCGGCGGGACGGATAGGGGATCAGGTGCGGCCGGGCCCGCTCCCGGTAGTACCGGATGACCAGCTCGTCCCGGCTCAGGGTAACCCCCATGCCCTTCATCAGCTCGGCGTACTCGTCAGGGGACCGATAGTCGGACTTCCGCCCGCCGATCTTTTCCTCGCCCCCGGCCCCCGGCGCCGGGTCGGATTCCGAGTCGTCAGCGTCGTCGGTCGCGGCCTCATTGACGGCCGGGTCGAGCGCCGGGTGGACCGCGCCGTCGGTCTCGGCCGGGTCAACCTCGGCCAGCCCATCGGGGACGGTTTCCCCCTCCCCTGCCCTCTCCGCATCCATTAACGGCGCCAGGATTGCTTCGGCCCCCTTGCCGTCGTCGTCCTGGAGGTATCGAAGGCAGAGGGCCGCGAACCGCCCGGCCCCGTCAAGCCACTCTCTGGCATAGACCCGGACCAGCCGGGCGCCGAGCCAGGCATCCCCGGCGGTCCGGGAATCGACGGCCCCCGACGTGAGGGTTCGGGCCGGGAGGCCCCAGAGGATCTCGTAGATCCGCATGTAGAGCGTCCAGAGCGGGGCGGCGGCGGCCTCTTTCCCGATGGTCCGATAAACCCCGGCCAGGTCGAGCCCGGCGATCCGCTGGAGCCGGTCGTTGATCAGGAGATCGGTGTAGAGGTTGGCGATAAAACCGGCTTGATGGGCGCGGCCGGGCAGGGCCGCACGGGTCCGGGCCGCCAGCCGGGCGTGGTCGGCCAGGTCGGCCGGGGCCAGGACGTGGTGGCCAATCTCGTGGGCCAGAATCTGCCGGGCGAACCGGTCCAGGCCAAGCGCCCGGACCTGGACGAGGCTCACCACCACCGCATGATCCGCCAGCCGGATGGCGGCAAAGCTCCCGGCCAGCCCCTCACGCTGCTCGTCAGCCCGGCTCAGGCACCACCGGGGCGGGGCGAGCTGGACAAACCGGCTCCAGGTCGCCAACGCCCCCGGCCACTCCCGGACCCAGGCCGCCTTCAGTCGGGCGAGGTCCGCCTGAGCGTTCCCGGCTTTTTTAGGCATCGGCATCGGAGACACTCCCCCAGACGATCAGGTGGACGTAGTGGGACCACGGGGGCCGGACCGCCAGGGTGTCGTCGGTGTCCCCGAGCTCGGCCGCCCCGGCCAGCTCCGGAAAGGTCCGGGTCGCCTGACCCCGAATCACCCGGCCGCCCGCCGTCAGCTTGAACCGGCCGGCCGGCCGGGAATCAGCCGCCGGCGAAGCCCCGGCGTCCCGTTTCAGGGTCGTCCCGAACCGGTCGGCATGGAGCCGCCAGGCACCCGTCGCGTCCCGGAGATGGATTTCCCGCTCAGCCGTTACCGTCACCGTCGGCGGGGAGATGAACGGGCCGCCAAACCCCGCGAACCCGCCGACGATCCCGGCCCGCCGGAGGGCCTTGTCCTGCTGGTCCGGAAAGGTTCCGGGATCATACCAGCGGTCTCGCCGGAGGTGGGTCAGGACGGTTTCGAGATATGCCGCGTCCGACCTATCGGGCAGGTTCAGGATCGAGACCACGACCGAAAACGGGAGCCGGCCGCAGGCATCGAGAGCCGCCCGGCGAAGGTAAGCCGCTCCGCACCGCCAGGCGGCGACCGCCCCGGCATCCAGCACGGCCCCGGTGCTCTCGAGCTTTGGGGCGACCCGAACCATGGCTTCGGTCCAGTCCCGCCCGACCGGGTTTTCAGGCGTCGGCGCCTTCCGGCCCCCGTCGGTGGTCAGGTTGAAGAGGGCGTTGGCCAGCGATGCGGTCACTTGCCGGGGGGCCTCGGCAATCCGGCCGGGCATTCGGAGGAAGAGGTCCTCCCAGGCGAGGGCGACCAGCCCCGCCGAAGCGGAGTCCGTTCCGCCGATCAGCCCTCGGATGAGCATCTCGAGGGAGACCGCGTAGAGCGCCAGGCCGATGGCATCGCCCCGGCCGCCGGCCTCCGGGCAAGCCTCGGCGATCCGGTCCACTAAGGGGGCCACCCGGCGGACCAGGTGGTCGGCAAAGACCGTCCCGTCCAGGCTCCGGTCAGTCCGGCGGGCCGCGGCAAAGGCGGCGTTGAGCGAGTCCCGGTGCCGTTTCAGGGTCTCGGCAAAGGGGCCGGTGATGGCTGGAGCGGTCTCCGCTCGGCCCATCTCAGGCCCCCTTCCACTGGAGCCAGCGGAGATAGTTGGTGTAGCGCTGGTGGAGGTATTTCAAGGTCAGGATGTCGTCAAAGAGATGAGCGTAGAGCTTCCGGCCCTCGCTCAGGGTTTTCAGGGTCCGCTCGATCCGGATCAGCCGTTCGAGGACCTCGTCCTCGGACACGCCGTCGAGACCCGATGCCAGCTCCGTCGCCAGCTCCCCTACCGGGTCATCGGCGTCCAGGTCAAGCCGGTCGTACTCCCGGCAGGCGGCGTCGAACAGTTGACGAATCCAACTGATGTAGTCGATCCGGAAAGCGCCGTGGGCGGGGGCTTCGAAATACGGGGCGTCGGCGTACTGGACGAGCTTGTCGTGGAGGACGAACGGGATGATCTGGCGGAGATCCTCGAAGGAGACCTCCCGGTCCCCCCGGAAATAGGCCATGGCCTTGACGAAGATCAGGGCGGTGAGCATGGCTCGGACCGAGAGGCCGTTTTTCGTCTGAAGCCCCAGGTCCCGGCTCCGGTCCTTGCCGGTCCCGGCGCTCACCAGATGATGCCACTCCACGGCGGCCAGCTTGGCCGTGTCCTTGGTCATGTATTCGAGCTGCCGGGCCGCCTCCTCGCAGTGCTCGAACTGAGCCGCGAAGAACTCGATCCGCCGCCGGAGCGCCGGGGGGAGATGGACCGCCCGGATTTCCGCGTTCATCCGGTCGATCTCCGCCGTGGTAAAGGTGATCTCCGGCGGGACCGCGGTCTCGGGCCGGATATCATCTTCGATCCGGAGCAGCAGCTCGTTGAGAAACCGGGTGTTGAAGTGGAGCGCCTTGACCACCACGTCGATCCGGTCCCGGAGCGCCTCGATCACCTGGTAGGTCCCGCCCCCGCCGTCGTCGTTGGCGGTGAGATACCAGGCCGCCTCGGGACATTCGTAGATCTGGTCGAGGACCTCCGCGTAGTTTTCCGCCATCACCGTCAGGAGGGCCGACTGGGTCCGGGTGGGAATCCGGTTGTACTCGTCGATGACCTTCACTCGCATGGCGAGCCATTTTCGCCAGGCGATCCGGACCTCGTCCATGGATTCGGCGTGGACCAGGGTGGAAGGGATTGGATTCCCCAGGAGGTCGGCCACCGTCATCTCGGGCTGGCCGTGCTGGATCGCCCGCCGGATGTCGGTCAGGGAATATCCGGCCAGGACCCCCATGAGGATGGCGATGGCGGTCTTTCCCCGCCCCGGCCCGCCCACCAGGAGGCAGCGGCGCCGGACCGCCAGGTTGAGGATGGGCAGGAGCACATAGCTCGAGTAGCTCTGGCCCGACGGCAGGTTGACCGTGACCTTCTGGTCCCCGAAGGTGAATCGCTGGTTGGGGCCGTCGTCGTACTCGATGTCGTAAAACGGCGAGATGATGGCGTGGTTGGTGATCCAGAAATAGGCCTGCCGGAGCTTCTCGTCAAGGGCGGCCGCGCCCTCGGGGCCGGTCTCTTCAGTAACCACGGGACCCCGGTAAAGATCGGCCACATCAAATTTCCGGTAGGCCGGCCGCCGGACGGGATTGGTGGGGGACTCCGAAACTTTACGCCGTCGCTTGGATCGGGCCATGAAAGCATCCTCAAGTATGGTGCCGAATCAGAACGCCTCGAGGGACATCGGTTGCCCCGTCGCCATCGGCAAGGGTGCCCCACACGGACGCTTTTATCAGCCTCTCGGCCCGGCTGGTGGTGTGGGCGGAGTGTCCGCCGCTGAACGCGAATGAAGCGCCGATGGACACCAGGCTCCTGACCGATTAAAGCCAAAATATCCCGGGATATCCGAATTGCAGGAGGAAGCAGCACAACCCCGAACGCCCCCCCCGCTGACGAACGCCTCCAGCACCTGAAAAATTCCGCGAAAGTCGAGGGGAACGGAGCAGGCGTTGCGGAAATGTCTTCCCGCGCGGCCCGTGGGGATGATTGGAGTGGATGAAGGTCAGATTGGACAGATGCCGAAGACCTCGTGGACCATCGCAATCTCCAGATCGTTGGATGGGGTCCAGGTGAATCGATCTTTGTAGCGCTTTCCGGCAAATCGATAGGCTGCCGGGATGACGTTTGCCGAGTAGTTGCACCGCTGGGGCATCGCCATCATTTCCGCCACCACCTGAAGCTCGTCGTTCATGTAGGACGGGTCCACCAGCCCCTCGTCATCGAATTGCAGAAAGCTGTAATCGATCCTGGCAATGGCGACCGGCTCCCGGTTTTCCAGCTCCACCACCATCTCCGCGTACCGGATTCGCTGGTTTTTAAGCGTCGGGATGGCCTCCTTGGGGTCCCGCTCCATAATCCGGGAAAACCGTGCCGCCGGAATCCGCCTGAACGTATCGTCCTCATCCACAAAAAAGACTCTCACCCCGAATCCCATGATCGCCTCCGTTTAATCCATACTCACCTTTCAACTTCTACCATGATCCCGCCGGAAAGACCATAGGGAGGATTGCCAATCATTCCCTGTTCCACCTAAAAACCATTGTTCTTCTCACGCCACCCTACCCCTCCCTGGCCGACACCGGAGAAACCATCTGGCCGATCAGGGAAAGAATCAACATCTTCGGGATCGGATGGAGCGGGAAGCGGTTCGGGAGGGGCGGGATGGTCTGCCCTGGGTCTTCTGTGGCCGGACCGGGAAGCGGCTTCACCAGGGCAACTTCATCAACCGGGTCTGGCACCCGGCGGTGGAGCGGGCCGGACTTTCCCACCGGGTTCCCCACGATATGCGCCATACCTACGCGACCCTAAGACTGTTACTCAGTCATCCGCTGGCGGAGGTCTCGAAGGAGATGGGTCACAGCACGACCGATATAACCTATCGAACCTATTACAAGTGGATCCCCTCGGAATCCATCTCCGACATCGACCGGCTCGACCATCGCCCAAATGAATAACGGTTTTTTTAAATACGATATGAGCCCATACGGGCCGATATGTGCCCAAATGGGCTTATATGTGTCCATCCGCTTCGATATGTTAAACGACCTGCCCCAGAAACACGAAAAGGCTACCCCGATTTGGAGTAACCCTTTGATGATACTGGAGGCGGCAACCGGATTTGAACCGGTGAATAACGGTTTTGCAGACCGCTGCCTTACCACTTGGCTATGCCGCCGTCCTAAATAAAAATGGAGCGGGAAACGGGATTTGAACCCGCGACTTCAACCTTGGCAAGGTTGCACTCTACCACTGAGTTATTCCCGCTCAGTTTCCGAAAAGACTAATAAACGATCTTATGGCATTTGTCAACCTAAAAGTGAATCAGCTCTGAAGGAGCCGACGGAATTTGACAAAGTAGTCGATCCCCGACCAGAGGGTCAATACCAGCGCGCCCCAGAGGAAAAAGAGTCCCACCACGTGGAAATCAATGCCCAGGTAAGGGTAGTGGAGCAACAGCGGAATAATGGCCGCGATCTGAAAGCCGGTCTTATACTTTCCCAGCCAGGATGCGGAGGCGTCCTGCCCCTCTCCGGCAACCACTCCCCGAAGGCCGGTAATGGCCAGCTCCCGGCCGATGATGATGCAGACGATCCAGGGCGGAATCCATTGCAACGCGGCGAGCATGATCAGGGACGAGGAGACCAGGAGCTTGTCGGCGAGCGGGTCCATGAGCTTTCCCAGGTTGGAGACCAGCCCGTAGCGCCGGGCGAAATAACCGTCCAGATAGTCGGTGATGGCCGCCAGGCTGAACAGGATCGCCGCGGCAAGGGTGGTCCCCCGGTTGGGGAAAAGCAACAGGATCACAATCCCCGGTGCCGCCATCACCCGGAAGAGCGTCAGATAGGTGGGGTTGATCAATACGCGATGCAGCCCGCTCAGGCCCATGGTCCCCGTTCGCTTCAATTCGGATATTTTCCGGCTACCCTTTACGGGACCGGTTCCAGTCGCTCAAAAACGCCTCGATACCCTTGTCCGTAAGGGGATGCGCCGCCAACTGAGTCAAAACCTTATACGGGATCGTCGCAATGTGGGCGCCAAGAAGGGCCGATTCCAGGACGTGGAGCGGGTTCCGGACGCTGGCGACGATAACCTCGGTCTCGAAGTCGTAATTGGTGTAGATCTCCACAATCTGTTGAACCAGGATCAAGCCTTCCTGGGACAGGTCGTCGAGCCGCCCCACGAACGGGCTGACATAGGTGGCCCCGGCCTTTGCGGCCATCAGGGCCTGGAGCGCCGAAAAGACGAGGGTGACGTTGGTCGGAATGCCTTCCTCGGTAAGCTGTCGGACCGCCTTGAGCCCGTCGATGGTCATGGGGATCTTCACCACCACGTTGTCGTGGATGGCGGCGAGCTTTCGGGCTTCCGCGACCATCTCATCCGTCTGGAGGCTCACCGCCTCCGCGCTGATGGGGCCGTCCACGATCCGGCAGATTTGCCGGATGATATCCTCGAAGTCCCCAGATTCCTTGGCGATCAGGGATGGATTGGTAGTTACGCCGTCAACCATGCCCATCCGGTTGGCGTCCTTGATCTCCTCCAGATTTGCCGTATCAATGAAAAACTTCATACGCTCTGTTACCGCCTCCTCTTGGATTCGCCCGACTGCAAGGCCAGATACCGGTCCCGGCACTCGGTGCTGCAGAACATCAGCTCCTGCCCGCCGACCTGGAGCGGTACCCCGTCCCGACGCGGGAAGTAAACCTGACAGTACGGATCTTTGATCATTTCATCAGCCAGCTCGCCGGATCGGCCGGCCGGCCCGTCTCTTCCCTCCGTCAGTGCCCGGAACACCACCGACCGCAGGATGCGATAGCCCGCATAAATAATCCCGACGAAGATGGCCAGGCGGATCAGCACGGAACGACCCGCTGATCGGCATCGTCGAGCCGATCCAGCAGCGCGGCAACCGTGACGCCGAATCCGGGATGGACGACCATTGCGTCAATATCACACAGGGGCTTCAACACAAACCGCCTTTCATGCATCCTGACATGGGGGACCTCCAAAGTCGGCGACCTGTAGATCAGATCGTCATAGAAAATAATATCGAGATCCAGGGTCCGCGGTCCGAACCGGATACCATCCGTCCGGCGCCCGGCCGCCGATTCAATCGCCTTGAGCGCGGCCAAAAGATCCATGGGCATCAGGTCGGTGCGGATTCTGACCACCCCGTTGACAAACCAGTCCTGATCCCGATAATCCACCGGCTCGGTCCTGTAGTACGGGGACCGGGCATCGATGATTCCATGGCCGCCGTCTTCGATGGCCGCGAACCCGGCATCGCAATGGACCCGACCGTCTCCGATGTTGGAGCCGGCGCAGATCCAGGCCACGTGAGCCGGGTTCCCTCGATCCGCTATCGGCCGATCATTGCCAGGCATCGGCTCCAAGCTCACCTTTGTATATGAAGCGGGCGTCACCTTCAAGGAAAATATCGGAGTACCGCCCACCGCTCCCCCCGAATCCGACCGTGAGCCGGGCTCCGCTCCGGGTCCGCACCGAAACCGGCGGTCGAACGCCGTTAAGCGATGACATGACCAGGGCCGAAGCCACCGATCCGGTGCCGCAGGCGAGCGTCTCGTCCTCGACGCCGCGCTCATAAGTCCGATTATACAGGCCGCCCGAGCCATCCGGGCTCACAAAGTTGACGTTAACCCCGTCCGGCTCAAAGGCCCGGTGCCAGCGGATCTCCCGCCCGAGGGCGACCACATCGATCCGGTCGGCGTCGGGCACCGGGATCACCACGTGGGGCACGCCGGTATGAATCCGGCTGACGGTCATCGAGCCGACCGCCAGAGGGATCTCGAACGGGGGACCCTCAACCGTTGCATCGGGCATCCGGATTCTGACGCGGTCGCCGTCCACCTCCGCGTGGATCACCCCCGCATCGGTCTCAAAGGACAGCCTCGGGCCGGCAATCCCGCTCAAATGGGCAAACCGAGCGGCACAACGGGCCCCGTTGCCGCACATCTCCACGGCGGAGCCGTCGGCGTTGAAAAAACGCCACCGGAAATCATGACCCTCCCTCGGCGGCTCGATGAGGATCAGCCCGTCGGCCCCCACCGACATCCGCCGCCGGCAGAGCCCCACCACGAAGTCGTGGAGCCGGGTCTCATCCACCACGCCGGCCCGGTTGTCAATGAGAATGAAATCATTACCCGAGCCGCTCAGCTTGCTCAGCTCAATGGTTTGGGTCCGCATGAATCAGCTCCACGGTGTTCGAGCTCCCGCCGGTGCGGCCGTCGGCCGTGCGGCCCATAACCTTATACTGGTACCGGTACCCGGGCTCGATGGACTCGGTATGGGTTACCGGCGATCTCCGGGCTTCGACTTCGGCAACCCGGGTAAAGGAAACCGGGCAGGTCTCACAGACCGGAGCCAGGAGGGGCTGCCGGTGGCGGTAAACGATGAACCGATCAATGGCCGCCATCCCTTCGCCTTCGGGAATCGACCAGCTCAGGCGGGCCTCCCCGTCCTCGAGGACGACCGCGAGGTCGCTGACGACCGGGACCGGTTTGGCTTTCGGCGGCACCGGCGGCCCCTTCCGGCCGCACCCCATGCCCGCCCCCAGGAACATTCCGCAGACGGCCAGGCAGATCAGCCGGCGGCATCGGAATAAAGGTCGATCAGTCACCGGCCAATGCTTTCCGGGCCGCCCGGATGGCATCGCGGACGTGATCCGGGGCCGTGCCGCCGCCGGACCGGCGCCGCTCGATCATCCGATCCACGGCCAGGTAGTCGTAGATATCAGCCTCGATCACCTCGGAAAAGGATCTCAGCTCATCCAGGGTGAGCTCATGGAGCTCCCGTCCCCGCTCGGCCGCATAGCCCACGGCCCGGCCGGCGCATCCGTGAGCGTCCCGGAACGGGACCCCGCGCTCGGCGAGGTAGTCGGCCAGGTCGGTGGCGTTCAGAAATCCGGTCTCAGCGGCCCGGGCCATGGTCTCCCGGCGGACCCCGATCCGGGGCATCATGGGGATGAAAACATCCAGGCAGACCTTGAGCGTGTCCACGGCGTCGAAAAGCGGGGGCTTGTCCTCCTGCATGTCCCGGTTATACGCCAGCGGGAGGGATTTCATCAGGGTCAGGGCGGCCATCAGGTCGCCGACCACCCGGCCGGTCTTCCCCCGGACCAGCTCAGGGACGTCCGGGTTCTTTTTCTGGGGCATGATGCTGCTGCCGGTGGCAAAGGCGTCGGGGAGCTCGATAAAGCCCAGCTCAGTCGAGGACCAGAGGATCAGCTCCTCGGACAGCCGCGAGAAATGGATCATGCAGAGGCTGGCCGCCGCGAGAAACTCGATGACAAAATCCCGGTCGGACACGGCGTCCATGCTGTTGCCCGAGACCCTGGAAAACCCGAGCCGCCGGGCCGTCTCCGAGCGGTCGATGGGATAGGTGGTGCCGGCCAGGGCCGCGCTGCCCAGGGGCATAACGTCGATCCGCCGGAGGCCGTCACCCATGCGCTCGGCGTCCCGGGTGAACATCTCGTAGTAGGCCATCAGGTGGTGAGCGAACAGGACCGGCTGAGCCCGCTGGAGGTGAGTGTACCCCGGCATCACCACGTCGATCTGGGTCTCGGCCAGGTCCACCAGGACCCCCCGGAACCGGGCCAGCCGGTCGATGATCGCTTCCGTTTCGGCCTTAAGATACATCCGGACATCCAGGGCGATCTGATCGTTCCGGCTCCGAGCAGTGTGGAGCTTCCGGGCAACGTTTCCCACCAGCTCGAAAAGCCGGGACTCCACGTGCATGTGGATGTCCTCCAGGCGATCATCGAAAACAAAGCGCCCCTCGTCGATTTCGGCCTCGATCCGCCGGAGGCCGTCTTCCAGGGTATCCGCCTCCGCGTCGGTGATGATGCCGCATCCGGCCAGCATCCGACAGTGGGCGATGCTGCCCGCGATGTCATAATGGTAGAGCCGCCGGTCAACATCGATGGATGATGTAAAGGCCTCGACGGTCGCGTCGGTCGGCTCACTGAACCGGCCGTTCCAGAGCTTTTCAGGCATGGGCCATTATCCTGCTTTCAGCTACCAAATTCTTTGAATGCCCTCATATCGGTCAAAAATATTGTCGCATCCTACGACAAACATACCTTCAGTAATGCTTTGAGATATGATTAACCGGTCAAAAGGATCTTTATGATGGAACGGTAACGAAGTCAAAAAATCCAAATGTATTGTTGAGATATCAAGTATATCCAATGCATTATCAACTATATGGCTTTTCTCCATCTCAATTAGCGAAAAGCCAACTTCAAGCCTTCCAATACTTACTTTTATCGCGATCTCCCAGAGGCTTGCGACACTTACAAAACGTAGATTATCAGTGCTCTCAATAAGCTTTCTGGCTCCGTGACTCATTCGCTTGTCACCATTAATGAACCACAGGAAAGTGTGTGTGTCGAGTAGTAGATTCAAGGCATGTAATCCGCAAAATCCTCGATCGGCTCGTCAAAATCCTCGGACATCTTGATCAATCCCCGCGCACTCCCGAATTTGGGCACGGGCCGATTTAATGGTATGATTTGAAATGCTTTTCCATTTTCTTGGACGATGACCACCGCTTCCCCATCGTCAGCCAACGCGATGAGCTCCGGCAGGCAAAATGATGCATCTTGCAGAGAAATTCTTCTCATGCGCTTTCCGTCAAAACCCAGTTCTACCCCCGATCCTTGAGCAGCTTCTGAATACGCAGCCGCAGGGCATTGAGCCGGATGAATCCCTCGGCGTCCTTCTGGCTGTAAACCGCGTCGTCTTCGAAGGTGGCAAAATCGACGTTATAGAGCGACTGGTCGGACCGCCTTCCCAGAACCCGGCAATTCCCCTTGTATAGCTCCAGCCGGACGGTGCCGGAGACGCTTTGTTGAGTCTCGTCGATCATCTTCCGGAGAATCCGCATCTCGGGGGAAAACCAGAAGCCGTAGTAGATCAGCTCCGAATACTTGGGGATCATCGAATCGCGAAGGTGCATCACCTCCCGGTCCATGGTGATCGATTCCATGGCGATGTGGGCGGTCCGGAGGATGGTCCCGCCGGGGGTCTCGTAAACGCCCCGGGACTTCATGCCCACAAACCGGTTTTCCACGATGTCGGCCCGGCCGATCCCGTGGGTTCCGCCCAGGGTGTTGAGCTTCTTTAGCAAACCGGCCGGCGACAACCGTTCACCGTTGACGGCCACCGGGTCCCCCCGCTCGAAGTCGATCTCGATCTCCTCGGGGGTATCAGGGGCCGCCGTGGGGGAGACGGAGAGGGTGAAGATCTCCTCGTCCGGCGCCGTCCAGGGGTCCTCCAGAACCCCGCCCTCATAGCTGATATGGAGCAGGTTCCGGTCCGTGCTGTAAGGTTTTTTGGGCGTGGTCGGAACCTCGATGCCGTGCTTTTTGGCAAAATCCATCAACGCGGTCCGGGAGGTCAAATCCCATTCCCGCCAGGGGGCGATGATCTTGATGTTCGGATCGATGGCCAGATAGGAGAGCTCAAAACGAACCTGGTCATTGCCCTTGCCGGTGGCGCCGTGGCTCACCGCGTCGGCGCCCTCCTGACGGGCGATCTCCATCTGGCGCTTGGCGATCAGGGGACGGGCCAGAGAGGTCCCCAGAAGATATTGAGCCTCATAGATAGCATTGGCCCGAAAGGCCGGAAAGACATAATCCCGGACGAATTCCTCGGTCAGGTCGTCGATGTAAACCGCCGACGCGCCGGTCCGTTTCGCCTTTTCCTCCACCGGGTCGAGCTCTTCGCCCTGGCCGATATCGGCGGAAAACGCCACCACCTCACAATCGTAGGTCTCGATAAGCCATTTCAGGATAACCGACGTGTCCAGGCCGCCGGAGTAAGCCAACACCACTTTGTTCACGCTATCCGCCACTGCTGATCCTCTCCCCGTTTTTCACTATAAATGGTATTCCGTTTGTTTCCGATGCCTTATCAAGCCATCAGGGCTTCCAGGATCGCCTTGTGCATGTGCATCTTGTTTTCCGCCTGGTCCCAGACCACCGATGCCGGCCCCTCGAGGACCTCGTCGGTGATCTCCTCACCCCGGTGAGCCGGGAGGCAGTGCATCACGATGACGTCGGCCGGAGCCTTTCGGAGCAGCTCGGCATTGACCTGGTAGGGCATGAAGACCGACTTCCGATCCTCGGCTTCCGCCTCCTGCCCCATGCTGGCCCAGACATCGGTGTAGATCACCCCCGCATCGGCCACCGCCGCCTCCGGGTCCGCCGTCACCTCGATCACGCCCCGGCTCATGGCTTGAGCGACTTCCAGGATCTTTTCGTCGGGAAAAAACCCCTCGGGACAAGCCAGGGTCAGGGACAGGCCCAGGACGGCGGCGGCGTTGATCCAGGAGTGGGCCACGTTGTTCCCATCGCCCACCCAGGCGATCTTGACGCTCCGATATCCGCCCCGTTTCTCGATCACCGTCATCAGGTCGCTCAAGACCTGGCAGGGGTGATATCGGTCGGTCAGGGCGTTGATCACCGGAATCTCGCTGTGATTGGCGAGCTCTTCCAGAAGGTCCTGGGAGTAGGTCCGGATGGCCAGGCCGTCGAGATACCGGGAGAGAACCCGGGCCGTATCGGCCACCGGCTCGGCCCGAACCATCTGAGTGGTCCCCGCGCTGATAAACAGCGGGGTTCCCCCCAGTTGAGCCGCGGCCGTCTCGAAGGAAACCCGGGTCCGGGTGGAGGCCTTGTCAAAAAGGAGCCCCAGGGTTTTTCCGGCCAGGGGGGTGTCCGCGATCCCCCGCCGTCGCCGGTCCTTGAGCTCGGCGGCCCGGTCAAAAAGAGCGATAAAGTCGCTTTCGGTCAGATCCAACAGGCTGCGAATGTCCTTTTTCACGACATTTCTCCAAATATCTGGTCCAGACACGCCACCAGGGCGTCGATCTCCGCCGTCGTGATCACCAGAGGCGGCACGAATCGAAGGATCGTCTCCTGGATGCAGTTGATGAGAAAGCCCCGCTCCATGCAGGCGGCTACCACCGGCGCGCCGGGTCGGTTGAGGGCCATGCCCAGAAGGAGCCCGATTCCCCGGACGTCGGCCACGATTCCCGGATGCCGGCCGGCCAGGTCGGTCAATTGCCGGTGAAAGTATTCGCCCGTGTCCCGGCACCCTTCCACGATCCCTTCTTCGGTGAGGGTCTTCAGGGTCTCGAGGGCGGCCGCGCTGATGACCGGCGTGCCCCCGAAGGTGGATGCGTGGGCCCCCGGTCCAAAGGCCGAGGCGGCCTCTTCGGTGGCCAGCATGGCCCCGATGGGCAGGCCGTTGGCCAGGGCTTTAGCCAATGTCATGATGTCCGGCGGGACCCCTTCGTGCTCGTAGGCGAAGAGCTTTCCGGTCCGGCCGATCCCGGTCTGAATCTCGTCGTAGATCAGGAGCAGCCCGTGGGCGTCGCAGAGGTCCCGGACCGCCCCGAGATACCCCGGCGACGGGCACCGGACCCCGCCCTCGCCCTGGATCGGCTCGAGGAGCACGGCGGCGGTCTCCGGCCCGATGGCCGTTCGGAGGGCCGCCACGTCATCGAAGGGAACGAAATCGAAGCCCGGCAGCACCGGGTCAAACCCCTTCCGGATCTTGTCCTGGCCCGTGGCCGACAGGGTGGCGAGGGTCCGGCCGTGGAAGGACTTCTCGGCGGTGATGATCCGATGGCGTCCGGCCTCCCCCCGTTCGTAAAAATAGCGCCGGGCCAGCTTGATGGCCGCCTCGTTGGCCTCGGCTCCGCTGTTGCCGAAAAAGACCCGGTCGGCAAAGCTGTGGGCCGTGAGCCATTCGGCCAGCTCGACCTGGGGAATCGTGTAATAAAGGTTCGAGACGTGGCAGAGGCTTTCCGCCTGCTTGGCCAGGGCTTCGGCCACCCGGGGATGGGCGTGGCCGAGGTTGCAGACCGCGATCCCGGCCACGAAATCGGTGTAGGCCCGACCCGCATCATCCCAGACGGTGGCCCCCCGGCCCTGCTCGATGACAAGGGGAAACCGGGTGTAGGTGGCCGCAATGACGCGGTCGGCGGCGGCCATGATGGATGATTGGGTCACAGGATCACCTCGGTGCCGATCCCCTGGTCGGTGAAAAGCTCCAGGATGAGAGCATGGCGGCGCTTGCCGTTGATGATATGGGCCTTTTCCACGCCGTTTTTGAGGGCATCGACGGCGCAATCGATCTTGGGGATCATCCCGCCGGCAATGATCTTCTCCCGGACCATCCGGGGGACGTCTTCCGCCTGGATGGAGGAGATGAGATTGCCGTCGGTATCCAGGACGCCATCAACGTCGGTCAGGAGAATCAAGCGGCCGGCGGAGAGGGCCGTGGCGATCCGGCCGGCCACCAGATCGGCATTGATGTTGAAGGTCTCGCCGTTCTCCCCGGCCCCCACCGGCGCGATGATGGGGATAAACCCCTGGGCGGTCAGGGTGTTGATGATCCCCGGATGAACCTGGGTCACCTCCCCCACAAGGCCCGGATCGATGATTTCCGGCGGCTTGGTCTCATCCTCCTGGTGGACGATGTGGAGCTTTTTGGCGGCGATCAGCCCGCCGTCCTTGCCGCTCAGGCCAACGGCCCGGCCGCCCTGACGGTTGATCTGAGCGACGATGGCCTTGTTGACCTTCCCGCCGAGGACCATCTCCACCACGTCCATGGTGGGCTCGTCGGTGAGGCGCATCCCCCTGACGAACTGAGGCCGAATCCCCATCCGGTCCAGGACGGTATTGATCTGCGGCCCCCCGCCGTGGACCACCACCGGGTTGACCCCGATGAACTTGAGGAGGGTGATGTCCCGGGCGAAGTCATCCTTGAGCTGCTCGTCCACCATGGCGTGGCCGCCGTACTTGATGACCACCGTGACGCCGTAGAACTGGCGGATGTACGGCAGGGCCTCGATGAGAATGTCGGCAACATTGGGCACCATCTCGCCCGCTCTCTGCCCCGGCTGGGGCGGTGTGGCCGGTCTACTAGAGGATGTACCGGCTCAGGTCCTCGTCGTCTTTGATTTCCTTGAGTTTTTCATCGACATGGGCCGCGTCCACCACAAACCGGCCGGACACGCCGTCGGGGGCGTCGAAGAGGACGTCCTCGAGGAGGCATTCCATGAGGGTATGGAGTCGCCGGGCTCCGATGTTTTCGGTCATGGCATTGACCTCCTGGGCGATCCGGGATATCCGCTTGACCGCCTCGTCCTCGAAGACCACGTCCACTCCTTCGGTCCGGAGCAGCGCCGTGTACTGAAGCAGAAGGGCGTTTTTCGGCTCGGTGAGAATCCGGTAGAACTCCTCTTCGCCGAGGGAGTCGAGCTCCACCCGGATGGGAAACCGGCCCTGAAGCTCGGGGATCAGGTCCGACGGCTTGATGGTGTGAAAGGCGCCCGAGGCGATAAAGAGGACGTGATCCGTCTTGACCGGCCCGTATTTGGTGGTGACGGTGGAGCCTTCCACGATGGGCAAGAGGTCCCGCTGGACCCCTTCCCGGGAGACGTCCGGGCCGCTCCCGCCGTTTTTTCCGGCGATCTTGTCGATCTCGTCCAAAAAGACGATCCCCGATCCCTCGACCTTTTCGATCGCCCGGCTCACCACCGCGTCCATGTCCACCAAATTCTGGGCCTCCTCCTGGGCGAGGGCCTTCATGGCTTCGGCCACCTTCAGCTTCCGGTGCCGGGTGTTCCGGGGCATGAGGTTGTTGAACATGTCCTTGAAGTTGATCCCCATCTCCTCCATCCCGACGTTGGAGAAGACCTCGACCATCGGCGTTGATCGATCGGAGACCTCCAGGTCGATGTAGCGGTCGTCGAGCTTGCCATCCCGGAGCATCTTCCGGAGCTTCTCCCGGGTCGCCTCGTGCCGGGCGGCGGCCTCTTCGGGGTCGGTCTCTTCCGGCTCCGAATCCCCCTGGGCCTTGAGCTGGCCGGACCGGTTCCCGCTTTTGGGCAGGAGGATATCCAGGACCCGCTCCTCGGCCACGAGGGTCGCCTTGCCCTGAACCGCCTCCTGCTCCCGGGCCTTGAGGTCGTTGACGGTGAGCTCCACGAGGTCCCTGATCATCGATTCCACATCCCGGCCCACATAGCCCACTTCGGTGAACTTGGAGGCCTCAACCTTGTTGAACGGGGAGTCGGTCAACCGGGAAAGGCGTCGGGCGATCTCGGTCTTTCCCACCCCGGTGGGGCCGATGAGGATGATGTTTTTCGGGGCGATCTCGTCTCTCAAGGATTCATCCACCTGCCGACGGCGCCAGCGGTTCCGCAGCGCGATGGCGACGCTCCGCTTGGCCCGGTGCTGGCCGACGATGTATTTGTCGAGCTCGCTGACGATTTCCGACGGCTTCAGGCTGCTCATAACCCCTTACAGCTCCTCCACGGTGATGGTGTCGTTGGTGTAGATGCACAGTGACGCGGCAATGGTCATGGCCTCGCTCACGATCTCAGCCGCCGTAAGCCCCGTGTGCCGCATGAGAGCGGTGGCCGCCGCCTGAGCCGAGGGGCCGCCGGACCCGATCCCGATGATGCCCCCGTCCGGCTCGATGACGTCTCCGTTGCCGGAAATGAGAAACATCCGCTCCTCGTCGCCGGCGATCATGATGGCCTCCAGCCTTCGCAGGATTTTATCGGTTCGCCAGTCCCGGGCCAGCTCCACGGCGGACCGGGTGAGGTTGCCGTTGTATCGTTCCAGCTTGGCCTCCAGCCGCTCGGAGAGGTTCATGGCGTCGGCGGTGCCGCCGGCAAACCCGACGATGATCCGGTCATTGTAGATTTTCCGGACCTTCCGGGCATGGTGCTTGATCACGGTGGCCTGAAGAGTGACCTGGCCGTCGCCGGCCACGGCCAGCCGGCCGTCGTGCCGGACGGCGAGGATGGTGGTGCCGTGAAGATGAGCGTCCATGGGCGTCAGTCCTCGATCCATGCCGCCAGCTCCGCCCAGGTGCCCACCTCATGGAAGGGGTGAGCTTGCCGGTTCCAGGGCTGCCGGAATACAATGGGCCGGATTCCCGCCTCGCTCAAAAGGTGGCAGGTCTCGAGCCGGTCCTCTACAAACCAGACGGTGCCCCATTCCCGGAGCACGTCGGTCTTGGCCTCGAAGGCCCCGGTGGCCACGATCTCGATGGCGTCCGAAGACACGTCCAGCACATCGGTCATCCAGCCGGTGATCAGCTCCGGAGCGGGCCGAGCGGTCACAAACCGCAACGGCGGATGGCGCTCGCCGATCCGGGTGAGGACCTCCGTCGCCCCGTCGATGGGACGCAAGGGGGCCTGATAGGTCCCGTCCAGGAGCTTCGCGATGATCTCCCGCAAGGCCGTCTCGTCGATGTCGAGACATTCCTCGAGGTTGTAGCAGGTGATGTCCTCGTACCGCATCTCGGGGAGATGAAGCTCGTCCCGGGCGATATCCAGAAACAGGGTCATGGTGTCGGCCACCACCCCGTCAATGTCAAAGGCCAGGGTCCGGGGATCGATCCGGGGCGGGGTCATGAGCAGCTCCGCCGGGGATGGAGCCTGGAGGGAGACATCATCAGGCGGCCCGCCGGGTCTTTTTCTTGAGCCGGATGATCCGCTTCCGATAGATGGCGGCCATCCGCTCGTCTTCCTGGGTCAGAGCGGCCTCACGTTTGGCCTTGAGCGCCTTGATCTGCTTTTTGAGCTTCCGAATCCGGCCGCTCTTCTGCCTGGCGGAACCGTCCTCGGCGATCCCCTTAGCCGCCTTGATGGCGCTGATGAGCTCCGCCTTGTTCATCCCATGAGCCCCGGTGATCTCCGGGATATCGATGGCGGTCTCCCGAAGCTCCTTGGAGGTCATCTTCTCCAGGGGCTTTTCCTTGACTTCCTTTTTCTTTCCACCCATTGCCTATTGCTCCTTTCATATCGACTGAAATCGGGTTCCAAAAAAGACGAAAACGGAGGGAGCGCCTCCGTCCTCCGCTTTTCGGATAAACCAAAGTCTAAAATAATTGACTTATTTTCTCACTTTGTCAATAGCCAACCCGCGGGCGGCCATCACTTTTTTAATATCATCCCAGACATCCCGCTTCCGGTCCGGGTTCCTCAGAAGATAAGCCGGATGATACGTGGGCATCAAGCGGGCCTCGCCGAAGTCGAAGAACCGCCCCCGCAGCGCCGAGATGGGCCGGTCGGTATCGAGGAGGGTCTTGGCCGCGAAGCTGCCCAGGGCTATGATGTATTCAGGCCGGACCGCGGCGATCTGCCGGTGGAGAAAGGGGACGCAGACGGCGATCTCGTCAGGCTGAGGGTTCCGGTTGCCGGGGGGGCGGCATTTGACGATGTTGGCGATGTACACATCCTCACGGGAAAGGGTCATGGCCGAGATGATCCGGGTCAGAAGATCCCCCGCCGCACCCACGAAGGGGATGCCCTGGCGGTCTTCCTCCGCCCCCGGCCCCTCGCCCACAAAGAAAATCCGGGCATCAGAATTTCCTTCGCCAAAAACAATCCGGGTCCGCCTCTCACAGAGCCGACACCGCCGGCAATCCCCCAGCTCCGCCCGGATCGCTTCCAGGGTTTCACCGCCGGCCCCTCCCGCCGTTTCTCCGCTCTCCCACCGTTTCGTCATGGCCACGGCCTCCGCCGGCGGATCAAAGCCGGTGCAGCCCATCCGGGCGAGGTACCGGAGGTAGGCCATGGTCTCGTTGACAATCGCCTCATCCATCATCCCCCCCCGAGCATCCGGTCCCTGATCCGGTCGAGGAGGCAATGGGCCACGGCATCTTTATCCATCAGGTCCAGGGCTTCCACCGTCCCGTCCCGATGGAAAAAGGTCACCTGGTTGGTATCGGTCCCGAAGCCGGAGGCCGGCCGGTCCACCCGGTTGCCGACGATCATGTCGAGGTTTTTTCGGGTCAGCTTGTCGAGGGCGTTTTGCTCGAGGGCCTCGGTTTCAGCGGCAAATCCCACCAGAAACCGGTTCCCCTTCCGGAGGCCCAGGGCGTGGAGAATGTCCGGGGTCCGCTTCAGCTCGAGGACCGGGGCATCGCCGGAGGCCGCCTTCTTGATCTTCCGGGCGGAGAAATCCTTGGGCCCGTAGTCGCCCACCGCCGCCGTTTTAATGACCACATCGGCCTCGTCGATCCGAGCGAGGACCGCGTCGGCCATCTCGTGGGCCGAAACCACCCGCACCAGGGAGACGTTGATGGGGGGCGGGAGGCTCACGGGACCCGAAACCAGGGTGACCTCGGCGCCCCGGGCCTCGGCGGCCCGTGCGACCGCGTATCCCATCTTTCCGGATGAGGGGTTGCTGATAAACCGGACCGGGTCGAGGTGCTCCCGGGTGGGGCCGGCGGTGACCAGAACTTTCCGCCCGGCCAGGTCCTTGGGGGTCAGAGCGGCGGCCAGCCGGTCGATGATCTCGACGGGCTCGGCCATCCGGCCGGGGCCGGAGGTCCCGCAGGCCAGCTCGCCGGCACCGGGGGCCACGATGATCCGGCCGTCCCGCCGGAGCCGCTCCAGGTTTCGCCCGACCGGCGGGCTCTCGTACATGTTGGTGTTCATGGCCGGGCAGATCAGGACCGGGGCGGTCACGGCCAACAGAAAGGTGGTCAGGGCATCGTCGGCGATCCCGTTGGCCAGCTTTCCCAGCAGGTTGGCCGTGGCCGGGGCCACCACGACCGCATCGGCGTCCCGGGCCCAGTCGATGTGACGCATGGCGCCCCCGTCGGCCCCATCCCCGAACAGGTCGGTGCAGACCGGCTCGCCGGACAGGGCCGCAAAGGTCACCGGCCCGACAAAGGCGGTGGCGTTCCGGGTGGCCATCACCCGGCTTCGAGCCCCCGCCTTGACCATCAGCCGGAGCAGCTCGGCGCTTTTATAGGCCGCTATCCCGCCGGTCACCCCCAGAACGACGGTCCGCCCCCGCAGGTCATACCCCATTACTTGAGAAGCCCCGCCTCCGTTGCCACGCCGCCTTCGGTCAGGGTCGGGGCAACCCCGATCTGGACGTAGGTGTTGAAATCCCGCTCCCGGATGCTGATCACGCACCACCGGTTTTCCTTGTGGAAGAGCATGATGGTGTGGGTTTGCGGAGACTTGAAGAGCGTGACGATCTGCCAGTTGTCCTTGACCATGTTGTGGTCGAAAAACTCGATGAGGGAATTCCGCTTCACCCGCCCCTTCATGGCCAGAACACCGGTGGCGAACCCGGGGGTCTGAACCACATAGGATGACTCGTTGTCCATCGTCAGTGCCGTGGGCACCAGCACGTCGCCGAAATCACTGTAAGCGGTCGTTGCCTGCCCTTTTTTCGATGCCGTCGCACTCGAGCCGCCGCCTTTCTGAAATTTGGAGATCCCGCCGCAGCCGATCACCAGCCCCGCCGCCGCCACAATGATCGCACAGCAAAGCGGTACACCAAGATATCGCGTCGCCTTTTGCATATCCCTACCCCCTTTTGGTTTGACAATTGAGCCCAATCGCGCATCCCGACACTGCCTATATATCTTTCTGGACGGAAAAGTCAACCTCCTGACGCCGTTACTTCTCCCGAACCTCCCAGACACCGTCCCAGTCCGGCGGCGGCGGGCTCCCCAGATACTCCCGGCAGCGCTCGATGAACCCAAGGGCCGGCCGGTCTTCGGGCTTGATCCGTCGGACCGTCTCGAACCGGCGGATAGCCCCTTCCCAATCCCGGCTCCGGTAAGCCGCCAGACCGGCCTCGAAGGGGGCAATGAAGTCATGGGAAATCCCGGTCACCGCGGTATCGCCCAGAAGCTCGAAGATCCGGACCGGCCGCCCCCGGCCCTTGACCCGGACGACATCAAGCTCCCGGAAGGCGAACCGGTCCCCCACCCGCTCCCGGGTGGTCTCGCTGGCAATGATCTTGACGCCGTAACGCTTGGTCAACCCCTCCAGCCGGGATGCCAGGTTCACGTTATCCCCCATGACCGTGTAGTCGAATCGCCGATCGGAGCCCATGTTCCCCACCACCACCGGCCCGGAGTTGATGCCGATGCCCACCTGAACGAGGGGAAGTCCCCGACGGACCCACTTCTCCCGATTGCCGTAGAGGGCCTCCACCATCCGGATCGCCGTCCGGCAGGCTCGAACAGGGTGGTCGTCCTGGTCGGCCGGGGCCCCGAAAAAGGCCATGATGGCATCGCCGATGTACTTGTCGAGGGTCCCTTCCTCGGTCAGCACCACGTCGGTCATGGCGGTGAGATACCGGTTCATGAACCCGACCAGGACCTCGGGGTCGAGGGCCTCGGAAATCCGGGTGAATCCCCGAATGTCGCTGAACAGGACCGATAGATCCCGCTTTTCCCCGCCCAGGGCCAATTGTTCGGGATGGCGGAGAATCCGTTCCACCACCGCCGTGCTCAGGTACTGCTGAAAGGCCCCCTTGATCAGCCGCTTTTCCCGGCCTTCAATAAAATACCGGACCAGCACCACGGCCGAGCTCACCCCGACCGCCGCGCCCAGGGGCAAGACCTGGAGCGTCACCAATTGATGGGCCGAAAACAAATACTGGCTTCCGGCCAGGCCCCCGGCGACCAGCCCGGCCGCCAGCGGCACTCCGGCCGCCAGGGGCAAGCGGGACAGAATCATCCAGAAAGCCAGACCGGCCAGGAGAATGAACGCGGCCTCCGCGTACCGGAGCCAGTCCGGCCGACGGAGAAACCGGCCGGTGATCAGGTTATCGGCCACGGTGGCGTGGGTTTCCACGCCCCAGTAAAAGCCGGTAAACGGATTGGGCCAGTGGTCCCCCAGCCCCATGGCCCCTCCGCCCACGAAAACGATCTTCCCCCGGAGAGCGCCTTCCGGGAGGACGCCCGTAAGGAGATCGACCGCCGACCAGGTCGGAACGGCTCCATGGGCTCCGTAATAGTTGATGAAAAAGCCGCCGTTCGAATCCGTCGGGATTTCAAGGTTTCCCACCCGAAACCGGTCCCCGGCAAACCGGAGGTCGTCGTCCGACAGGCCCCGAGCCACCTGGACCGTCCGGAGGGCCAGCGGCCCAAAAAGCCGATCGCCGACTCCCATGGCCAGGGCCCCCCGCCGGACCGCCCCGTCCGGATCGGGCAGGACATTGACAAACCCCACCGATGCCGCCTCCGCCGAAAAGGCGTCGATGGGGCCGGTCAGCCCGGTGAAGGTCCGGTAGGCCGGAACCTCGACCATGGGGCTATATGCGAATCGGGCCAGGTCACCGGAAGCCGTTGCCGGCGTTGGGCCACCATCTCCCAGCGCGGCCGCCAGCACGACATCCCCGGCCAGCGACAGGACCGCGGCGGCGAGCCGGTCGTTGTCGGTCGCCTCGACCGCCTCGGCCATCTCCTCGTAAAACGCCCGGTTTTCCACCGCGGCCGTATGGAGCCCCAGGACCTCGTAGGCGTCCATAAGATTCCGGATCGCCGCCGGCTCGGGGTTGGCCTCCGGCTCGGAGAGAATGAAATCCAGCCCCACGCTCGCCGCCCCCGCGTCGTGGATCGAAAGCAGCAGCCGGGCGAGGACCTTTCGGGACCAGGGCCAGCGGCCGATGGCCTTGATGCTCGGATCGTCGATGACCACCACCGCCACTTCGCCGCCGGCCGGCAGCGGCCCCCGAATCCGGAACCGGAGGTCCCGGCTGGAAAGCTCGAGCTCGGTTAAGACCGGAATCCGGGCCTCGGTCAGGACCCCGGAAACAAAAAGAGCGGCGATAACGCCGCTCAGGATCAGGGAGGTCAGATGACTGGACCGGCGTGGTCGGCCCCGGTCGGACTCAGGCCGCGGCATGGGGCCGGCTGTGGCCCCGCTGGCGCTTTTTCTTGCCGTTTTCACGATCGCCGCCGTAGTAATAGTAGTAATAGTATTGGTAATAGTAGCTGTCCCGCCGGGTGCTCACGCCGTTTAAGAGCGCCCCGAGAATCCGGACGTTCAGGCTTTTGAGCTGGGAGACCGCGTTTTGGACCGCATGGCGGGTGGTCACCCCGGCCCGGACCACCATTACCACCCCGTCGCAGACCTGGGCGAGGACCGCCGAATCGGTCACCGCCGTGAGCGGCGGGGAATCGATGATCACCCGCTCGTAGCTCCCTTTAAGCTCCTCGATAAACTCCGCCATCCGCTTGGAGCCCAAAAGCTCCGACGGGTTGGGGGGGATCGGCCCGCAGGGAACGACGCTCAGGTTGGGGATACCGTTGTTATAAACCACCTCGGAGAGATCCCTCGCCCCGGTCATGACGTTGGAGACCCCGGCGTTCCGGTCAATCTGAAAGACGGTGTGCATCTTGGGCCGCCGCATGTCGCAGTCGATGATGGCCACCCGGGACCCGGACTGGGCCATGGTCACCGCCAGGTTGGCGGCACAGAGGGTCTTGCCCTCGGCCGGCTCGGCCGATGTCACCAGGATCACCCGGGGGTCGTTTTCCACCGACGAAAAGAGCAGCCCCGTCCGGATGCCCCGGAAGGACTCGGAGGCCGTCGATTTGGGCGAGTGAACGGTGATCATGTCGGCCAGCATCCCGTCCATCCGCCCCTCCCTGGTGTCGAACTGGGGAATCGGCCCCAGATAGGGCACGTCGAGGTATTCCTTGACCTCTTCGGGAAGCTTGATGGTGTTGTCGAGATGCTCCAAAAGAAAGGCGAAGCCGATCCCGGCCATGAGCCCGAGGACGGCGGCCAGCATGAGATTCCGCTTTTTATTCGGCTTGACCGGGGAGCCGGGAACCTCGGCCTGGTCGATGACCCGGATGTTTCCGGTCTTCATCTCCTCGGCCAGCGTAGTCTCCTTGAACCGCTTGATGAGCAGCTCGTACATGTGCTTGGAGCTTTCCGCCTGCCGTTGAAGGACCCCGTACTGGATCGCCTTTTTGTTCATTGACAGGCTTTCCTGCTTCTGGGCGGCCAGGGCCTGCTTGAGGCTCCGCTCCCGAGCCAAAGCCAGCCGGTACTCGTTTCTCAGGGAGTTGACCACCCGCTTGGCCTCGGTGATTTTCCGATCGGCCAGCTCGTCGAGCTCCGACTGGATGGCGATCATCTTGGGATGCTTGGGGCCGTACTTCTTGGAGAGCTCCGACATCCGGTTGTAGAGGGTCATCTCCATCTTTTTGATCTCTTGAATGATCTCGTTGGAGAGGACTTCGGGAATGGCGTCGAGCATCTCCGGGGATTCATCGAGGGCGGTGGCCTGGCGGTACCGGGTTTCAGCCTCGACCCGGGCCGATTCGGCCTCCACCACCTGGTTGTTGAGCTGGGCGAGCTTTTCGGCGGTGATGTTTTCGGCATCGGAGGAAAACCCGGTGATGATCCCCTGCTCTTCCTTGTACTGCAACAGGGCGTTTTCCGCCGTCTCGACCTTCCGGCGCTCGTCTTCGATCCGCTCGGTAAGCCAGCTCACGGCGTCCTTGGCGGCCCGGAGCTTGGTTTCGAGGCTCCGGTCAATGTAGGCGTCCACCACCTCGTTGGCGATCCGGGCCGCCAGCTCCCGGTCGGCCGCCTCGACGCTCACATCCACCAGCCGGCTGTTGCGGACCGGCTGGACCGTGATCCGCCGGATGAGGGCCGAGACCAGACCCCCGTCGGAGACGCGGTCAATTCCCTCGGCCTCGGCTTCCGGAACATCCGCCGATTCACCGGTATTGAGGGCCGAGATCAACCGATCCTTCCAGAACCCCACCGTCTCCCGGAGCCATCCCTTGACCCGGGAGACCGGGTCATTGGCGTCTTTGGGTTGAAACTCCGGGTGGGTGTCGAGGTCCAGCCGCTGGACCACATCCCGGGCCACGGCCCGGCTTTCGATGATCTTGTACTGAGTCTGGTAGTAATCGTTGCCGGTGGAGTCCACCGCCATGACCTCCTCGATGGAGACCACGTTCGGGTTCTCCTTTTCGATCACGATCCGGGCAGTGGCCCGGTAGATCGGGGTTTCGGAAAAGGTCTGAACGGTCACGATCAACAGGATCAGGCAGAAGATCGTGATGATAAACCCCTTCCGCTTGGTCAGCACCCGGAGGTACGACCGGAGATCGAGCTCTCTTTCCTCATTGATTTCCATCAAAAATAGCTTTCCGGGACCACGATCACGTCCCCCGGCTCCAGGGGCACGTCCTGTCCCCGCCTGCCGGCGCTCGTGATGGCGTCCACATTGACTTCGATGATTTTTTCCTCGCCGTCATCCACCCGGACGATCCGGGTCCGGTTTCCGGCGGCCAGGGGGGTAAACCCGCCGGCCCGGCTGATGGCCTCCACCAGGGTCACTTCCTGGTCCAGATAGGGAAACGAGCCGGGCTGTTTGACCTGTCCGATGATATAGTAGCTTTCGAACTTGGGCACGTAGAGGAGATCCTTGTTGACCAGGAGGAGGTTCGAAGCCGGGTTGCCGCCTTCGAGCAACCCATCTAAGTTGATCCGAATGACTACCTTCCGCTCCGCCTGAGTGCCGGGGTGCTCCGTCCGGATGATCATCCCGCTCTTACCGGCCTGGGAGAAGTCAACGCCGCCAACCCGGGAAAGGGCATCCAGGACCCGCTCCTTTCCCTGGAGGGGATAGCTCCCCGGCTTTTTCACCGATCCCAGGACCATGAACTGCTTGCTCCGGTATTCCCTCACCGTGACGGAAACATGGGCATCCAGGATGAGCTGGTCCCCGGCCAGGCGATTGGAGATGAGCTCCTCGATCTCCGATGGGGTCATCCCCTCCACTTTCAGGCGGCCGATAAGGGGAAAGGAGATGTAGCCGTCGGCGCTCACCCGAATCCCTTGCCGGGCAAGGTCCGGCTCCTCGTAAACCGTGATGTCGAGGACGTCGTATCCGCCCACGCTGAAGTCCAGGGAATCGGGGTCGTTGGCCACGGGATAGACGGTCAGGTACTCGGAAACACTGTAATTGGGGGTTCCTTCGATGACTTCCTGGATCCCCGGGGCTTCCGCCTGCTCCTTTTCCGCCTTGATCTTTTCGATCTGAGCCCGTTCGTGCTCCCCGAGCCCGGCCATTTCCCCCTGAGAGACCGTCGTCACCCGGACCACATCGCCCCCGGGCATCGTCGTACATCCCCCTGAAAATCCCAATGTTATCCATCCGATGATCATCGCCACGGCACCGATCTGTTTCATTTCGCCCCCTTCCGGTGAAACGGGTTGTCTGTGGAATCGGCTGTTCCGATTATCCGCTCTTCACCATTTCTTTAGCCTGTCGGGGGCGGAAACGCAAGCTCCCGCTTGCCAAAAGGTTGTTTCGAACCGACACGCGGCGGGCTAAAACACCGCGTTGACACTGACCGAGACCACGTTGTTGTCGTACTCCTCGGAAACGTAAAACGAATGGTTGGCGTTCTTGGCCACGTATTCGTAGGCCAGGCCGGCCAGGAGCCACTTCCGGATGGTCCATTCGACGCCGGTCCGGGCCGAATAAACGTGGAAATACTTCCGGGGACGGTCGTTTAGCCGCTCCCCCTCGTATTCCTGACGGCGCCATTCCGTGCCGAGCTCGAAGGCCAGCCGTCGGCCGATATCCTGATGATAGGTCAGGCCCATCCGGGTATCCTGGTAGGCCGACGCATCGGCATCCGGGGCCCCCTTGTGGGATCGGCTCAAGACGCCTGAAAAGCGGGTCCGGGGCGACATCCGGTATGCCACCTCGCCCTCGGCCACCCAGGAATCCTGGTCGAGATACCGTCGGCCGAACGGATCGAAGCGGTTGTCGAAATCCATCTCCCCGTAGCCGACCTTGGCCTCCCCTTCCAGCTTCCCGCCCGGCGCAAACCGGACCCCCACAAAGAGATCCCGGAGGGTGTGATCCCGGGAGGTCCCCGAGGTCCAGTTATCAATGCCGTCGTTCTGCTCGTCGTATTCGACGGCCGTCTCCCGGTACTCGGTAAAGAGCTCGGTTTTGACGGTCGGCTTGTAGAAGAGCGACAGGCCGTATTGATGATTGATCCGGTTCTGCCACTCGTCTATGCTACTCTCATACCGGAGCAGATCGTTACGGTAGAAAACCTCCGCCCCGTATTTTTGAGACCGCTCATAGCCGACGGACAGGCCCATCGAGTTTTGCCAGCGCTCCATCCGCTCCCCTTCGCCGTAGGTATTGCTGGCGCCGTAGGGATCGGTGGTGTAGAGGAACTGCTCCTCTCCCTCGGCATAGAAGCCCTTGGGCGACCGATACCCGGCCATCACAAACGGGTTGTGACTCATGTAATTGTTCTCGTCATAATCGAGATAGGATGCCAGGGTCATCTTGTACCCGAAGTCAACGTAATTTCCCGGCCGGTTCCCCGCATACCGGAGATAGATGGCCGGCATCAGCTTCTGGACGAAGTCGTCTGCTTCGTTTTCGTGCTCCAGAAAAACGTTGTCATCATAGGTCGCCGTGTAGGTCACCTCCGGCTCGACCTTAAGCTTACCCAGCCGGATGTTGCCCTGAGCCAGCGCCTCGATCCCCGCCATCGAGAGCCAGGCGCAGACGACGGCCAGGGCCATGGCTTTCAACGGCATCTTCTTTCCGATCCGGCTCGGCAACATCTTATTGGCCATACGCGCAGTTTTCATCGATCACCCCGTTGCAGTTGTTGTCGATCCCGTCGCCACAAATCTCCCGCGCACCGGGATGGACATCATAGTTTAGATCGTCGCAATCCCCCTGGGCCACGGTATAGCCGTCGCCGTCCCGGTCAACATTCGTGACCCTTTCTTCCCGATCGATATCGTCAATCAAAAGCTCGGGACGTCGCGGGCTGGGCTCCCTTGGCGGCTCCGTCGGCTCATCCGGCTGATCTTCGGGAACATCCCGGACCGTATCGTCCATGGCCAGCCCCCATTCGGAGATCCCGTCCAAGAGATTGAACACCGCGTCTGTTTCCGAAGTCACGGCAGCGGTCGCCGCATCCAGCTCGTCAAGGGCTGCTCCGGCCGCCTCGGGCGTCTCGGCCTCGAAAACCCGTTGAGCCGCCGCCTCGGCCGTCTCCTGAGCGGCCTGGGCCGCGTCAGTCTTTTCTTCCGCATCCCGGACGATCTCATTGACCATCTCCAGGACCTCCCCGACCACCCCGGCCGTGATGTGGTCGGCCACGATCCCCTTGCCAAGGGCCATGGCGTTGACCGACTTCTGGGTCCGCATCATCGTCGAGACGACACTCTTGAGCGCCTGGCGGGCCTCCTCCATTTGTCGGACGTCACCGGACCTGACCTTCCGGGTGATCTCATCGATTTTCCGGGCGATCTCCTTGGCCGACTCCAGAGCACCCCGAGCGTCGGACAGGGCATTTCGGGAATCCCGGAGCGCCTTTTCCGCCCGGCGCCAGACCAGAAGGTCCGGGTTTTTCGACAGCGTCTCGTTTTCCTCCATGAGCTCCCGGCTGTTGGCCACCGCGTAGAGCGCGCCCAGAGCCAGCACCCGGTCGGCCGTGGCCTTGGCCCCACCGCTATCCCCGGCCTGGGCCAGGAGCATCCGGTCCACCCGGGGATCGGCGGAAGCCAGGAGAATCCCCCGATCCAGCCAGCTCATCAACAGGGCCTTGACCGCCTCAACATACTCCTTCCGGATCTGATCCGCCTCCCTGGCCCGCTGGTAGTTGGTATCCCGGGCGGCCATCTCGGCGGTGGAATCCGGCACGGGACCCTCAGCAATATCCCCGGTCCGGTCGATCTCCCCGGAGATCAGCTTCAGAAAGGCCATATCCCCGTCGGTTCCCAGCTCCGCCTCGGTCCCCCGCAGGGCCGCCACCGCCGTGGGGGCCACCAGCCGGGTTTTGGCCACCACCCGGTCGCCGCTCTTGTATTTCACCTTGCCGAGCAGAAGCCGGATCTCCCGTTTGTGGTCCGGCTCATCCGCCGTAAAGCCCTCATTTCCAACAATTTCAGCGATCCGGACGTTGGTGTGGGGGTGGACATCGAGCACCGAGCCGTCGTGGAAGACCACCCGGCAGGTACCCTCGCCGGTGACGATCTTATCGCCGTGGTAGAGGAATATTCCCACCTGGGGCTCCGCCCCCCAGGTGCCCCGGTGCTTGAGCCGGACCTCCCCACTGAACGCATCCAGGACGGCGATCCCCTTTTTCTCCCCGTTCTCTTCCGCCGAAAGCGCCGGCCCGGCCATCAGGCAAATAACGGTGATCCCCGCCAGGATGATATGAAAAATCGGTGCGCGTTGCATTTTTGGCCTCCTGCTCTAAAAGCGTTGATATTTCCGGCCCGTTCACCGGTGCCGTCATGATCAACCTTCCCACTGTTACGGCAAGAGGGTCAATGGGTCGAGCGGGGTAATGCCCGGTAGTTTTATCCTCCTTCACCCGCGCCGGTCAGGAACCTCCGATGGGGTCCATTCCGCCAGCCGCCGCAAAACCTGTTGTCGGAGGACCGCATCTTCCGGGTCAACCATCCCCAGGACCACCTTATCGCTGGGGTAGTGCTCCCAGATCCGGTCCATGGCCCACTGCCACCGTTTGGGCTGGAGAGCCAGACCCCGCCGGAAAAGCTCCTGGAACCGCCGGATACCCGCCTCCCGGCTCAACCCGGCCGGGCCGTCCCCTTCCGTCGGGTCTCCCTCGGGCAGCATCCGGGAACGCCCCACCCAGTACCAGGCGACGTTGAATAATAGCCCCGGGTCCTTGGGAGCGCAGCGCAGAGCCATGTCAAAGCATCGATCGGCCCGAGGGAGCCAGCGATTCAGATGAGCATACGGGTCCTCCCGGCGCCCCGCATATACACGTCCCAATCCATACCAATAGGAAGCCCGAGCCGGGTTCAACCGGATCGCCCGACGGAGGTGAGTTTCGGTCCGCTTCCGGTATTCCCGACGAACGGCCGGGTCCGAAATCCGGATTTTGGAATAATAGTCGGCCAGCCGGTAGGCGTATGCGTCATTTACGGGGTTGAGCCGGGCGGCCCGCTCGATCTCGGTGAGATAAGGCGCCCGATCGGCCCGGAGCGTCGAGTTCCACTCGGTGGGACAGGCGCTTTCCGCCATCAGGTGCCGGACGGCGGCGAAGCTCGCCACGCCGCAAAAAAACGTCACCACCACCGCTATCCCGGCCCGCCGGGCCGTCGTCAACCGGACCGACCGAACCCGGTAGAAGAAGGTCTCCCGGTATTCCCGGTCCGTCCGGTGGAGGGCCGCGTATCCGACCGCCATAAGCGCGGCCAGGGTCAGGGGGTTGGCCGGGATATGGAGGCTGAAGTCGAAAAAGCTGTGAAATCCCACTGACAGGAGGGCGGCGATGACTCCGGCCCCGATCCCCACCGCATGGAAATCATGACGACGGCGCCAGACCCGGACCATCTGGTAGAGGTAAGCGAAATAGCCGATCAGAATGGCGGCCAGGCCAACGCCCCCGAGCTCAGTCCCGGCCTCCACCCAGTCGTTATGGCTGTAGCCGCAATGCGAAACCCGGTCCCGGTCGTCAATGTAGCGAGGATAAAGGTGCCGGAAATTCCCCCACCCCACCCCGGTCAGCGGATAGTCCCTCAACATGGGCAGGATATCTTCAGTGATGGCCAGCCGGTTTTCCAGCCCCTCCACCTGCTCAAATTTGGACAAAGTCGGATCAATGCCCACATGAAGGCCGTAGATCACGGAAAAGCCGCATAACGCCAGGGCCAAGATCCCGTACCGATGGAACCGCTTTCGGGTCAAAAACAGCAGGGCCATGATGAAGGTCGCGGCCCCGGCCGAAAGAATCCCCCCTCGGGAGGCCGACAGGAGCAGGGCCAGCCCCATGACCCCGGCCACGAAAAAAAGCAGAACCCGTCGTGGCTGACTTGATTCAGGGGAAAAGTATGCCACGATCCGCTGCAAAAAGGCCCGCACCCCAAAGCCGGCGGGGAGAAACCGCCGCATTTGCCGCTTCCGGGCGATCACCGCCCCGAGCCCCAGGGCGAACATCATCTCTAAGTAGAACCCAAAATGATTGGAAACGATAAAGGTCCCGGTCGCATATTTGGCATTTCGGCTCGGCCACCACCAGACCGTCGGATCTTGAGCAAAGACCTGCCAGATGCCATAAAATGCCTCGAACAACCCGATGGCGATGAGCAGATTGACCAGGATGTCGATGCGCCGCCGGCTGGCGGCCAGCCCGAGAATAAGTAAAAACATCCCCCCATAAGCAGCCAGCTTCAGCCCCTCCCGGAGAGCGGGATGGACCCCATAACCCACCGGAAACCAGTCGCATCCGTCCATGGCCGCATCCCCGGACGCGGCCAGAATCTCGCACGCCGCCATCCGATCTGAATACGCCTCCGGGGAAAGGACCGCCACCCAGGAGGCGGGAAGCGGAACCACCTGAAAGACAACGATCATCAAAATCAGCGGAACCACCCCGTTGACGGGTGTCCGGACCCACGAGAGATTATCCGCCGCCCCGAGCAACCGGCTGGTCATGAGCAGCCAGAGAAGGGTAAAAACGGATATTATGATGACCGAGTAGGCCCAGACATGAACGCTCCCGAAGGCCAGCGGGGCAAAGCCCAACAGACCACAGGTGCCGAGAAAGGTGGCCCTTTCCATCCATTGTGAGATTTTCTGTTTCATGGGATTTCCCAGGGTTTGAT
>CAYNGG010000006.1:0-20902 GCA_964396575.1 uncultured Desulfobacteraceae bacterium
GTCCGGATACCGCCGTTTGAGGCGCTGGACATCGATTTGCGCTATGTATTCGGGGATGAAGGGTAATCACTCAAATTGGTGCTTCCGGAGCCGGCTGATTACCCCGTCGAAGCCGCGCCTGATGGCCGGCCGAGGATCTCCCTGATGACCGCCGCTTTGCCGGCGGTGTAGGCTGGCCGGTCATCCGCATAGCGGATGGCCAGGTCCCGCTTGACCGCCGCATAGCGGTCTTTCAGCTCGGGATCGGCCCGGAGGCGGTCCCGGAACCGGAGATAAGCGGTCCATTTCTCTCCGCCCGCCGGCACCATGTGGAGATACACCGTCCGGCGGTCAGACGGTCCCCGGACGAAGAGGTGATCTCCCCGGACCGCCCGGTCTTCGAGATAGCTGTAGCCCAGCCCGGCGAGAGGCGCCACGCAATCCGGAACGACCGCTAAATCGGCGACCCCCACGGCCATATCGATGATCGGCTTGGCCGGAAGTCCCGGCACCGCCGTGGCGCCCACATGAGCGATCCGCACAGCGGGCCGGACCCCGGCCAGCGCGGCACCCACCGCTTTCGCGGCCGCCTGATAGGCCGCCGCCCACTCCGGCTGGTGCGGCACCAGCCGAACACTTCCCCGTTTGGAGCCCAGGCTCACGATCACCTCCCATTGTCACTTACAAAATGAATTGCATTTTTGTATATCAAGACGCTAAGATCAATCTAATGGCCTCTTCGCCCGGCCATCGGGGCCGGATAACCCCAATTCCTCGGAGGACTTCCGGGCATGATTTTCGATGCCGACGTACTGATTGCCGATGACGACGAAAATATTCGATTCATGCTGAAAAAGATGCTCGAGCGGGAGGGGTTCCGGGTGTATCCGGCTGAAAATGGCGAGGCGGCGGTGGCCATTGTCCGGAAACGAAAGGTTCATGCGGCGGTCCTGGATATTCAGATGCCGAAGATGGACGGGATCTCGGCTTTGCGGGAAATCAAGCGGATCGATCCGGGCATCGAGGTCCTCATCATCACCGGAAACGCCAACCTGGACAGCCTCCGGATGACCCTTGTGGAAAATGGCGCGTTCGATTATATTCTGAAACCCTTTCATCGGAAAGAGCTGATCCACGCGGTCCAGAACGCCTTGATGAAACAAGCTTATCTTCTCAAGGAGCAGCCGGCTCCGGGGGAGCCGACTCAACGCCTGGCCCGGCTGGAAGCCGATCTCGGGGAGCGGACCCGCCAGCTTCGGGAAAGCCAGATCAAGTACCGGGAGATCGTTGAAAGCTCCAGCGACGGGATCTTTATCTACCAGGACGGGCGGCTCACCTTTGTCAACGAAAACATGAGCGAGATGACCGGGCGGAATCGCGCCGGTCTCCTCGCCCGCCCCTTTTCGGAGCTGCTCGCCGAATCGGATCAAAATCCCGTAACCGCATCCTTTGAGGCGCTCCAGCGGGGGAACGACCGGGTGCCCGTCATTTGTCGATACCGTCTGATCCGGACGACGGGGGAGACGGTCTGGGTCGAGACGGGAAACCGGCGGACCGTCTGGGAGAACCGGCCGGCGGTGCTCGCCTTCTGCCGGGATATCACCGAGCAGGTCAGAGCGGAGAAGCTGCTCGAGGAGGCCCGGGAGGACCTGGAGCGCCGGGTGGTCCAGCGGACCGCCGAGCTCCGGCGGATCAACCGCCGGCTCAAGCGGGAGATATCGGAGCGGATGGCGGCGGAGGAGAACCTCACGGAGCTGCTCCGGAAGCAGGAGATCAACATCGGCCTGGCCAAGTCGATTTTAAACCTGGTCAACGGCCCCCCTCCACGTCACATTCCCCTGCCCCGGGACCGGTGTCTGTTCGTTGACGCCCTGTCGGTCCCTTGTCTCACCGAAGGGGGGGATCACTTCTTCGTCCGGACACGGGCCGGTTCCACTGCTTCCGAAACCCGGACCCTCATCAGCCTCAAGGACCAGTCGGGCCACGCGGTCAACTGCATTCTCCGGAGCATCGCCACCGACTTGATCCACCAGGCGATTATCCACCGTGAACGACCTCTGCCCATCCAGGAAACGATGGGATTGTTGAACGAGCGGATCGGCCGAACGGCTCTGTTCGAAATCGATGATTTTGTCACGGCCCTCACCGCCGATATTCATCACGGGTCATTGACCATGCGATACGTCTCCAACGGCCATCCCCCCTTTCTTCTGATTCGGGGGACGGCGATCTCCCTGATTTCGGACCTGGACGCACCCGGCACCAATGTCCCCCTGGCCTGGGTGGGGTGTCCGGCCTATCAGGCCGCCGACCTCCGCCTGGCTGTGGGCGACCGGCTCCTTCTGTTCACCGATGGGCTCAACGAAATGCCCCATGCCCGGCACGACCGGGTTTTATCCTACGCGGAGGTGGCCGATCAGGTGGCGGCCATAGTGGCGGCCGACCCGGCCATGCCGGTTTCGGAGATCATTGTCGCGCTTCATGAACAGATCGGAGCCCTCTGCTCGTCGCCAACGGGAGAGACGGCTCCCTGCAACGACGATGTGACTCTGGTGGGGATCGAGGTGGAATCCACGCGGCCCGATGACGAGGACCGTCGGTGTCCCAGCGGGGGTGACGAGGTGGCCGAATGGGTCTCGACCCTCTATATGACAATCTCCGATCAGTGGGCCGGACGAGGCTTTGTCGATCCTGAAATCCGGCTCTACCTGGCCCTCGAGGAAACGATCTGGAACGCCTTCAAACACGGCAACCGCGGCTGCCCGGAGAAATCGATCACGGTCCAATGGCGTTTTGGCAACGACTTTCATCTGACGGTGGCTGACGAGGGGGACGGCTTTGACCCCGACTTGGTCCCTGACCCCACCGCCCGGCGGAACCTCGCCCGTCAGATGGGGCGGGGGATCTTTTGCATTCGCCACTTTTCAAGCGATTTGAGCTGGGCCGATGGGGGCCGGACCATCCAGGTGGCTCTGCCCCGCCGGCCGCGTCCGATTGACGCGGCGGCGCCCGGTTCGGGCATGGACCTCTGGGAGCGGGACTAATCGGCTTCCGGACCATTTGATTCATCATATCAGTTGATAAGGACCCATCAATGGAGATCAACGTGAGGGAGGAAGGTGGCCGGGCAGTGATGACCCCAAAGGGAAAGCTCGACGAGCCCGGCTCCGAGGAGATGAAACGGCGGTTCTTCGCGCTAGACCGGAACGGACTGGATGCGGTGGTCCTCGATTTCGGCGAGGTCAGCTACGTGGGCAGCGCCTGTATCGGAAAGCTCCTGCTCTTCTACAAAGAGATGTTTGAAATCGGCGGCCAGATCCAGATCGTCAATGCCCGGCCGGCCGTCTATGACATGCTTCGGGTGGTCAAGCTCGATCAGATTATTCAGATCTCCCGCACCTGAGCTCTTCCGCCGATCCGCTTTCCCGCCAGGCTGCCGAAGGATACGCGGGCATCGGTAGCGTCTGGCACAAGATGTCGTCCGCTCAGAACCCACAATGCCCATAACCCCATCAAAGGTGTGAGCAATGAGCATCAACATGAGAATCATGACCCTGATCGGCGTATCCCTGCTGGCTTTAGGGGCGGCGGTCGGGACGCTCTCCGCCGTGCATATCAGCCTGGCCGGCCACTCGGTGGTGGGCCGGATCGAAGACCTGGGAAAGGACCAGGTCGAGGAAATGAAGGAAGAAGGCCGGCGTCGAATCGAGGCCTACCGGGATGAGCTGATCACCCGGAAGCGGGAATATCTTCGGTCCCAGGTCCAGACGGCCTATAGCGTTCTCAAAAAGGCCTATGAGGATACCCATGACCCCGAGCAGCTCAAAACGGTCTTCGAGCTCCCTCTGAAAAACGCGGTGGACACGGCCTATGGAGTGCTGGAAGCGGCCGCCGCCAACGAGGCCCTGCCTCCGGCCGAGCGAAAAGCTCAGGCGATGGACATCGTTCGGGACCTGCGATACGGCCCGGACGGTAAGGACTACTTCTGGATCAACGACATGGTCCCCCGGATGATCATGCACCCCTACAAGCCCGAGCTGGACGGGACCGACCTCTCCGATTACCAGGACCCCAACGGCAAGCGCCTCTTTGTCGAGTTTGTCCGGGTCTGCGAGGCCCAGGGCGAGGGCTTCGTCGATTATTACTGGCCCAAGTACGGCGCCGAAACCCCTCAGCCCAAGCTCTCCTTTGTAAAACACTTCCCGCCCTGGGACTGGATCATCGGATCGGGGATTTACCTGGAGATCGCCGAGGAGAAGCTCAAGGCCGACGCCGCCGCCACCATCCGAGACCTTCGATACGGGCCGGAGAGCCAGGACTACTTCTGGATCAACGACATGGTCCCCCGGATGATCATGCACCCTTACAAGCCTGAGCTGGACGGGACCGACCTCTCGGACTACCAGGACCCCAACGGCAAGCGCCTCTTTGTCGAGTTTGTCCGGGTCTGCGAGGAAGAGGGTGAGGGGTTCGTCGATTATCATTGGCCCAAATACGGGGCTGAGACCCCTCAGCCCAAGCTCTCCTTTGTGGAGCGCTTCGCCCCCTGGGACTGGATCATCGGGACCGGACTTTACATCGATGACATTGAGGCCCTGGTGGCGGATCGGGAGGCGGCCCTGTCGAAACAGATCGAGCGATCCCTCTCGGAGACCGAGCGCCGAATGAGCGACGCTCAGGCGGACATCCATCAGAAGGTCACACGGGTCATCTGGGGGACGCTGCTGACCACGGGGGCGTCGCTTCTGGTCCTGCTCGCCATCGCCACCCGGACCACTCGCCGACATATTCTCCGCCCGGTCAACCGGACCATCATCGGCCTTCAGGAGGCCTCACGGCATGTCCACTCCGCCGCTGACGAGATCTCCCAGACCAGCATGTCCCTGGCCAACAGCGCCAACCAGCAGGCCTCGGCCGTGGAAGAGACCTCAGCATCCCTCGAGGAGATGTCGGCCATGAGCCGGCGGACTTCCGAGCTGACCCAGGGAGCGGAGCAGTTGATGATCGAAAACATCGAAAAATCGGGGCGGTCGTTGAAGACCCTCATGGAGCTGACCCGGAGCATGTCCAAGGTCGAATCGGAGAGCGACCGGATCAGCCGAATTATAAAGACGGTGGACGATATCGCTTTTCAAACCAATTTGTTGGCGCTTAACGCCGCCGTGGAGGCGGCCCGGGCCGGTGAGGCCGGGGCGGGTTTCGCCCTGGTGGCCCAGGAGGTCAAACGCCTGGCCACCAGCACCACCGACGCGGCCAACGAAACCCAGTCGCTTCTGGGCAGCACCCTCAGCCAGGTGAGCGAGGCGGCCCGGGCCATTGAAAGCGTGAGCCAGGATTTCGCATCCGTCATCGAGTCGGCCACGCTTATCGGGGAAAAAACATCTACAATCACCCAGGCGAGCGCCGAGCAATCCCGGGGGATCGACCAGCTCAACGCCGCCGCCAGTGACATCGATCAGTCAACCCAACAGGTGGCGGCGGACGCCGAAGAGTCGGCCGCATCGGCCCAGGCCCTGCGCGAAGGAGCCGATCAGCTCAACGCCCTGGTGAACACACTGGTGGTAATGGTTCGGGGAAACAAAAGGGGCCGGAAAGAGTAGGGGCGGACCTGTGTGGCCGCCCTGGCGTCGGGGTTACGGACGTATGACCGCCGTCGTCAATGGAGGGTCAGTCGGAAAGGGTCTGAGTCACGGCATCCTGGAGCTGTTTGAGGTTAAAAGGCTTCTGAATGAAGCCGTGGCATCCGCGCCGCATGATCTCATCGGCCTCGCCGTCCATCGAGTAGCCCGACGAGAGGATCACCCGGACATCGGGCCGGACCGCCCGGATTCGGTCGAAGACCTCGCCGCCGCCAAGGTCCGGCAGGATCAGGTCGAGGATCACCAGATCCACCGAATCCGCGTGGGCCTCGAAGACGGAAACGGCGTCCGAACCGGTCCCGGCCTTCATCACGTTATAGCCCAGATGATCAAGCAGTTGTCCTCCGATGTCGAGGATCATTTCTTCGTCGTCGATGAGCAAAATGGTCTGTCTGTCCATGAGCCTCTGTTCCCGTCGGTTCCGTAATCGCCTCCAGCGCGGTCGGCGGGGCGGTTTGCGGCCGGCTGGCGGCATGTGATGCCGCCCACTTCCGGCGACCATACCCCAAACATCCCTTCCATGCAAGGGCTGAAACGGCGATTCCCGGCTCCGCCGCCCATCCGGCCTCAGTCCTTGTCGGCGAACAACCCCAGCTCGTCGGCCAGCCGCCCGTAAGCCGGCGGAAAAACCGGCTCAAAAGCCTGGTAATGGGTCACCGGGTAGCGGGCTCCGATGGACCGGCCGGCGTTTTCCAGGCCGGAGACCAGCGCCGACAGACCCTCGACCGGCAGGCTCAGGACCATCTCATCGTCCTGGGTCATGGAAAAGATCCGGTCCCCCATGCCGGGAATCGCCACCCGTGGCTCCCGGGTCCGGAACGGCGCCAGCAGGTACTCGGTACACTCCACCTTACCCCCGAAGTTGCCGACGATCCGCACGCCGGTGACATAGACGATGGCCTGGACCATCCGCATGATCTGAGCCGGGTTGGCGTAAATCGCCACCACGTTCGGGAGGACGTCGCCCCGGCCGAGGGGCTTGACGAGGATGGCCGGATACTCCCCGTTGTTCAGCCGGTACATCGTCTCCACCTCGGCGACGCCGTTTTCCGCCGACCGCGCGAAATCGACCTCGCAAAACAGGTTCCCCAGACGGTCGGCCGGCGACGAAGCGCCGCTGAATCCGAAGGCCAGCATGGCCGGCACGCAGATGATGTCCTTTCGGGTCAGCCCGACCGACCAGCCGTAAAGACGGGCCATGGTTACCGCCTGGCAGAAGGTGATCCGCCGGCCGAGGTCGCCGGACGGCCGTCGAGTCTTGGCGTCAAAGGCTTCGGGGCCGTCCAGAAAGGACACCGACACCGGCGGGGTCTTGAGCCGGAGGGTGTCCCGCAACAGATCAGCGGTGGTCTGGAAGTCCACTTGGGTCATGATGTCTCCTTTTGCGGCTCAGGTGGTCTATGGGAAAACTAATCCGCGGACTCCCCGGTCAAGTGAAATCCCTGACCCGATGGGGTTACCACGCCGAGGTGGACGAGGTCGTTGCAGACAAAGGCGATCTTGTGGAAATCGTCCTCATCGAGCTTCAGGTCGGCCAAAGCCCGGCGGATCACCTCCCGGCGCCGCTCCTTGCCTGGCCGGTCGTTCCACTCAGGCTCGGCATCCAAAGCCGTGAGCGCCGTGACCACGGCCTGGTGGTGTCTTTCTCGCTCATCGGCCGGGTCCGAGTCGGCGGACGGCTCCGGGGGCGCTTCGGCCGGCGGACTCTCTTCGGCCGGCGCATCCTCGGCGGCCGGAGGCTCCATGACCTCCGGCTCAGCTTCGGCCGGCTGTGGGTGGGCGTCGTCTTTGGCCGCCGGCCGGAGCCGCTCAGCCAGCTTTTCGAACTCCCGTTCGGCTTCCTGCTGAGTGCTGAAATCGAGAAAACAGCGGCCCAGGTAAAACGGGTCATCGGGGACGAAGACGATCCGATACCACGGTCCGCCGCCAAGCTTCAGGGTTCCGGGGGTTCCGTTAAGCTCGCAGGTTGCCGACGCTTTCAGGATGAAGACGTATTCCTCCGCAAAGACCCGGGCGGCCCGCTCCAGAAGCGAAAGCTCGGCGACCTTGGTTAATGGCTTAAAATTGTATCGCATCAGACCCATATCTTCCTCCATACGGTGTTGAACAAATGATTATCCTAGCCCCTCTTCAGGTGTGGGCCATCGCCGCCGCCGGAAACCAGTCCCCGGAAATGGCCGAAGGCGGCCTTCACCAGGGTGCCGGCGTCCGGCTCAACGGCCCCGGAAACGGCGTGGAGGGCGATCAACAGCGCGGCGAGCAGTAACTTATGACGCGGAATCATCGGCATCTCCAGCGGGTTGTCAGTTGAATTGAGCCGATCGTCATGGATCTCCGTATATCATAATCCCGTGTGAATCTCAACGGATATCCGGAGCTTGCTCACGACGGGCCGAATTCTTGGGCAACGGCCGTTTATGGCTTGCATCCGTTCGCCGGGTTCGATATATAAAATCATTTTGACGTTGCGCTTCACCCAGCCCCCTCGCCGGACCGAGCGGGCTGTTTTTTTGAGCCCATCTCTAACCTGATGATCCGTCCGCGATAGAATAGACAGACGCATAATGAGCAGCGAGCCCCCCATTGCGGTGGTCGGCATGGCCGGCCTCTTTCCGGGAGCCCCGGACCTGGCGGCCTTCTGGCGGAACATCCGTGACCGGAAGGTGGCCATCGACGAGGTGCCCGCGACCCGATGGGCCGCCTCCCGAGCCGACATTGTCGCCCGCGACCCGGGTCCGGACCGGGCCCGGTCAAGCCGGGCGGCGCTCATCGACGACGCGACGCTCCGGACCGTATCCGACGGACTGGCCGATCTGGGAATCGGCGAGCCGCTCCGGACCGCCCTTGATCCGCTTTACCCGATCACCCTTCATACGGCTCGGGCCGCCCTGGCGGACTGCACCGGCCGACCGGCCGATCCGGCCCGGACCGGCGTAATCCTGGCGGCCATCGCCCTGCCCACCGAAGCGGCGTCGGCCCTGGCCGAAGCCCTGTTGGGGCGGGAGCCGGCGGGCCGGGCCGTCGGAGACAAGGCTCCTCGCGGCCGGATAACGCCGGCCACCCGGCTGGGGGCCGCCGTGACCGGTTTGCCGGCCGCTCTGATCGCCGCCGCTCTGAAGCTGAGCGGCCCGGCATTCACTCTGGACGCGGCCTGCGCTTCGTCGCTTTACGCCATCTACCTCGCCCGCGACGCTCTGGCCGCCGGCCGGGCCGATGTTATGCTCGCCGGCGGGGTCTCCCGGCCCGATTGCCTTTACACTCAGATTGGATTCAGCCAGCTCCGGGCCCTTTCCCCGTCGGGCCGCTGCGCTCCGTTTGACGCCGACGCCGACGGGCTGGTGGTGGGTGAGGGAGCGGGGCTTTTGGTCCTCAAGCGGCTGGCCGACGCCCAAGCCGACGGGGACCGGATTTACGCCGTCATCCGGGGCCTGGGGCTGTCCAACGACATGCGCGGCAACCTCCTGGCTCCGGACACCGACGGGCAGCTCCGGGCCATGCGGGCGGCCTATCGGGTCGCCGGATGGGAGCCGCCCGACGTTGACCTCATTGAATGTCACGGCGCCGGAACCCCGGTGGGCGACGCCGTGGAGCTCCGGAGCCTCTCCCGGCTCTGGGGGGATTCGAGCGGGCCGCCGGGCGGATGCCCCATCGGGTCGGTCAAATCGATGATCGGCCACCTCCTCACCGCCGCCGGCGCCGCCGGGACCATCAAGACGATCCTGAGTCTTCACCATGGAATTCTGCCGCCGTCGGCCGGCTTTACCCGGCCGGGACCAGGCAGCCCCCTGATCGACGGTCCCTTCCGGGTCCAGAAGGGAGCCGCTCCCTGGCCGGAACGGGCGGGGGTTCCTCGACGGGCCGCGGTCAGCGCCTTTGGGTTCGGCGGGATCAACGCTCACCTGCTCCTTGAGGCACCGCCCCCGGAGGCGACGGCGCCGTCGAACGGCCGCGTGGCCGTCGCCGACCCTCCGCCATCCGAGCCGGTCGCCATTGTGGGGATGGCGGTGGCGATCGGCCCGCTCGGGGATTTGGACGCTTTTGGTGAAGCGGTCTTCAACGGCCGGCCGGCCCTGGTCGAAAGACCGGCCGACCGGTGGCGGGGGGCCAATGGGATCGCCCGCGAGGTCCTCGACGGCCGGGCCGGGGTCGGCGCGTTCATGGACGAGCTGACGGTGGCGCCGGGGGAGTTTCGGATTCCGCCCAACGAGATCCCGGATATCCTGCCCCAGCAGCTTTTAGCCCTCCGGGTGGCCGCTGACGCTCTGACCGACGCCGGGATGCCGCTCCGGGAGGAACGCCCCCGGATGGGGACGGTCATCGGGATCGACTTCGATTACGAGGCCACCGACTACCATCTCCGCTGGCGGCTCCACGGGAAGGTCCGGGAATGGCGGGCCGCCGGCCTGGTGTCGGCTGAGGACGCCGACGCCTGGCGCGAGGCGCTCCAGGATGCTTCCGGCCCGCCCCTGACCGCTACCCGGACCGTGGGCGCCCTGGGCGGGATCGTGGCCAGCCGGGTGGCTCGGGAATTCCGGTTCGGCGGCCCGAGCTTCGGGGTCTCCGAAGGGGCCGCCGGGGGACTCCGGGCTCTGGCCATCGGCGTCCGGATGCTCCAGCGGGACGAGGTTGACGCGGTCCTGGTGGCCGCCGTCGATCTCGCCGGCGACCTCCGTTCCATTGCCGTCGCCGATGCCCGGCACCCCTTTTCGGCCGGCGCGGCGGTCCGTCCCTTTGACCGGTCCGCCGACGGGCCCCTGCCGGCTGATGGGGCCGCGGCGGTGGTTCTCAGACGTAGAGACCTCCAAGGTTTCCAAACTTTTGAAAACCTCGGAGGTCTAAGCCGGATCTACGCGACGGTCCGGGGGCTCGGATCGGCCGGCGGCGGCCGACTCGACCCCGATGGGGTTCCCCGGCCGGACCCGGACGCCGGGGTACGGTCCCTTGCCGAGGCATTAACTTCCGCCGGGATTGAGCCGTCCAAGGTGAGCCTGGTAGAGGCCCAGGGCTCCGGCGATCCGGACATCGATGCCGCCGAGGCGTCCGTTCTGGCTCGGGTCTTCGGCGACGGAGAATCCGATGCCGTGAGCGTTGCCCTCGGGGCGGCAACCCCGGTGACCGGTCATGCCGGCGCGGCCGCCGGTCTCATTTCCCTGGTCAAGGCCGGCCTTTCACTCCACCACCGGGTCATCCCCCCGCTGCCGGGCCTCGTCTCCCCTCGTGCCGAGCTCACGGGGCCTTTTCATGTTCCCGCCTTCCCGCAGTTCTGGTTCCGGGACCGGGCCGACGGCCCCCGCCGGGCCGTGGTGGGGTCGGTCAACGCCGACGGGACCTGGGGCCACGTTCTTCTGGAGGAGCATTTAGAGACCTCCGAGGTTTTGGAAACCTCGGAGGTCTTTACCCGTCCCCTGGGTCCCTTGCCCTATGGCCTGTTTCCGGTGGAAGGCGATACTCAGGATGACCTCCTGGCCGGCCTGGACCGGCTCACGGCCCATCTCCGGGCGGAAGTTGACCGGAATGCGGGAATCCATGATGCGGCCCTTGCCTGGCACGGTCTCAACGGGCTCGATCCGGATCGGGCATTCGGGCTGGCGGTCCATGCCGCCGATCTCCCGGCGGCCCTCGAACAGGTTGCCGCCGTGATTAAAGACCTCCGAGGTTTCCAAAGTTTTGGAAACCTCGGAGGTCTTTCGCGCTCCCAGGGGCGTCGGGGTCACGCCGGCGGAGCTTCGGGGTTCCGGTACTCGCCGGCGCCGCTGGGTTCAGCCGGCCGGATCGCCTTTGTCTATCCCGGCTCCGGAAACCATTACCTCGGGATGGGCCGGGGAGTGGGGGCCAGGTGGCCGGAGATTCTCCGGGAGATGGACGCCGGGACCCGGCGGCTCCGGACCCAGATGCTCCCCGACTGCTACCTGCCCCGCCGGTCCGATTGGGAGAAGGGGTGGGAGGCCGAGGCCCACGCCCGGATCATCTCCGATCCCCTCCACATGATCTTCGGGCAGGTGGCCCATGGCGGCCTGATCACCGCCCTGGTCCGTCGGCTCGGGGTCCGGCCGGACGCGGCCATCGGGTACAGCCTGGGCGAATCAGCCGCCTATTTCGCTCTGGGCGCCTGGCCCGAACGAGGGGAAATGCTCCGCCGGATGCGGGAGACCGATCTGTTCACCACTGAGCTGGCCGGCCCCTGCCGGTCTGCTCGTGAGGTTTGGGAGCTTCCCCCCGAGACCCCGGTCCAGTGGCGGGCGGCGGTGGTCAACCGGCCCGCTGAAACGGTCCGGACCGCCATCCAGGACCATCCCCTGGCCCGGCTCCTCATCATCAACACCCCGAGTGAATGCGTGATCGGCGGCCAGGCCGACGATGTGGCCGGGGTCATCCGGGATTTGGGGTGTGAGGGGTTCTATCTCGACGGGGTGGTCACGGTCCACTGCGACGCGGCCCTGTCGGCGGCAGACGCCTACCGGGCGCTCCACGTCTTCCCCACTCACCCGCCCGAAGGCGTGACCTTCTATTCCTGCCCCCTCGGCCGGTCCCACACCCTGACGACCGCCGGCGCGGCCGACTCGATCCTGAAAGGGGCCCTCGAGGGCTTCGACTTCCCGGAGACGGTCCGGGCGGCTTACGACGACGGCGTCCGGATTTTTCTGGAGATGGGACCCGGGGCCTCCTGCACCCGGATGATCGGCCAAATCCTCGCCGACCGCCCTCATCTGGCCGTCTCCGCCTGCGTCCGGGGGGAGCCGGACGAGCTGACCGTTGTCAAGCTCCTGGCCGCCCTTATTGCCGAGCGGGTCCCGGTGGACCTGTCGCTCCTCTACGGCGACGCGCCCCAAGCAACCGACCGCCCGGCGACCGGTTCAACCCCGCCCATCCGGGTCCCGGTGGGCCGCCGGCTGGGCGATCCGCCGCCCCCGCCCCGACCTTCGGCGGAAGCGGCCATAGAACCTGACCGACCGACGTCAGCGGCCCCCGATCCGCCGCCCGGCCCGACGGCGGAGTCTCCCCAACCTGATGAGGCCCCAGCGGCCCCGTCATACCCGTCCCAAGACGCCCCCTATCCGGCCGGGTTGATCGAGCCGCTGGTTGAGGGCATGGATGCCACCGCTCGGGCCCACCGGCGCTTTCTCGATTTTTCCACTGAAATCACTCGAAATCTCGGCCGGGCTTTCGACTTTCAAAGCATCCTTCTCGAGCGGCTGATCCAGGATGGAGAGGATGTTGCTCCAGCGGAAGGGCCTGACCCGATCCCCGCTCCCGCCCCCGAGGAAGCTCGGGAGCCGGTGGCCTTTGACCGGGAGCAGTGCATGGCCTTTGCCGTGGGCTCGGCGGCCTCGGTCCTCGGCCCGGAATTCGCCGAAGTGGACACCTACCCGGCCCGGGTCCGGCTGCCCGACGAGCCCCTGATGCTCGTGGACCGGATTCTAACCGTTTCCGGGGAAAAAGGGGGCCTGGGGTCGGGCACGGTGGTCACCGAGCATGATGTCCTCCCCGGCGCCTGGTATCTCGACGGCGATCGGGCCCCGGTCTGCATCTCGGTGGAGGCCGGCCAGGCCGACCTCTTTCTCTGCGCCTACCTCGGCATCGACCTTCGGGTAAAGGGAAAGCGGACCTACCGGCTCCTGGACGCCAGGGTCCGGTTCCACCGGGGGCTGCCCCGGCCCGGCGACACGATCCGTTACGAGATCGCCATCGACCGGTTTGTCCGGCAGGGGGAGACCTGGCTCTTTTTCTTCCGCTTCGAGGGGACCATTGCCGGCAAGCCCCTGATCTCCATGCGGGACGGGTGCGCCGGGTTTTTCACCGAAGACGAGGTCAACCGCTCGGGCGGGATCATCCTGAGTGCCTCGGACCGGGAGTCGAAAACCGGGCGACGGGGTGTCGAGCCCCTCATCCGGCCCGAGGCGGCCGCCATTGACGATCCCGGCCTGGATGCCCCGCGGCGGGGGGATCTTGTTGGCGCCTTCGGACCGGGGTACCCCGGCATCGAGCTTCCCGAAAGCCTCCGCCTGCCGGGCGGACGGATGAAGCTGATCCACCGGATTCTCTCCATCGACCCCGACGGCGGCCGGTACGGCATCGGGAGCATCCGGGCCGAAGCCGATGTCCGGCCCGACGACTGGTATCTCACCTGCCATTTCGTGGACGACATGGTGATGCCCGGGACCCTTATGTACGAATGCTGCGCCCATGCCCTTCGGGTCCTCCTCCAGGCGGTGGGCTGGGTGACCGAACGCGAGGGGGTGGCCTACGAGCCGGTCATCGGGGAAGAGGCGGTCCTCAAATGCCGGGGACCGGTAACCCCCCGGACTCGGAAGGTGATCTACGAAGTGGAGATCTCCGAGATGGCCTACGGTCCGGAGCCTTATGCCGTGGCCGACGCCAATATGTACGCCGACGGCCATCGGATCGTCCGGTTCACCGGGATGTCCATGAAGATGACCGGGATCACCGGTGAGGAGATGGAAGCCGAATGGGATCGCCGGGCCGATCAACCCCGACGCGATGCCCGGCCAGAGCCCCTCTTTGACCGGAAGCGGTTGCTGGCCTTCTGCGAAGGCAAGCCGTCCGAGGCTTTTGGCGAGCCCTACCGGATCTTCGACCGGGACCGGGTGCTGGCTCGACTCCCGCGCCCCCCGTATTTTTTCATGGACCGGGTGGTCTCGGCCGAGCCCGAGCCGTGGGTTCTCCGGCCCGACGGCTGGATCGAAGCCGAATACGACGTTCCCCCCGACGCCTGGTATTTCCGGGCCGACCGAACCGGGACCATGCCGTTTTGCGTGCTCCTGGAGATCGCCCTTCAACCCTGTGGCTTTCTGGCCGCTTATGTGGGCTCGGCCCTCCGGAGCGAGTCCGATTTGAAGTTCCGGAACCTCGGGGGACGGGCGACCATCCATCAACTGGTGGACCCCGACGCCGGCCGGCTCACCATGCGAGCCCGGCTCACCCGAGCCTCGGAGGCCGGCCAGATGATCATCGAGGATTTCGAGATGGCGGTCCTCCAGGGAAACCGGACCGTTTACGCCGGAGAGACCAACTTCGGCTTTTTCACAAAGGCGGCTCTGGCCAACCAGTTGGGCATCCGGGACCGAGCCGATGAGACCTTTCAGGTCGATCCGTCTGAGGCGGCCCGTGGCCGATCGGTCAAATTTGGCGCCGACCGGCCCAGAACCCCGGATGACCCGGAGACCGACCGGCCCGACGGCCTGGCCATGCCGGCCAAAGCCCTCCTGATGATCGACGAGATCGACTGCTACCTGCCCGAGGGCGGGCCTCAAGGGCTGGGATATCTCCGGGGCATCAAGCGGGTGGACCCGGATGAGTGGTTTTTCCGTGCCCATTTCTACCAGGACCCGGTCTGTCCGGGCTCGCTGGGCATCGAATCCTTTCTCCAACTGCTCCGGTACGCCGCCATTCAACATTGGCCGGACCTCGCCCGGACCCACCGGCTGGTCCCGCTGGTCGGCCGGGAGCACCAGTGGACCTACCGGGGACAAATCATCCAGTCCAACCGGACCGTGACGGTCGAGGCGGTGGTCACCCATCGGTCGGAATCCCCTCATCCGGTCATCCGGGGAGACGGCCGGCTCTCGGTGGACGGCCTGGTCATCTATCGGATGACCGATTTTGGAGTGGGGGTGATTGAAAGTGAGCTGATTCCAAAGCACGGGGGCTATCGGAACCTTTGATTTGACGGCGGTGTGGTACCGCCGAAGGGGTTGCCCAGTGGGTCAGGGAGGTTCATGATAACCATGGACAGCATGGACAGCATGGACAAAATGGACCCCATGAACAGCATGGACCCCATGAACCGTCCATGAAGTCCATGAAGTCCACGAGGTCCATATATCGAGAGATTGCGGCCAATGCCGCTGAGGAAGCCGGGGGATGACTGAACGATATGGAAAGACGCCAAGTGCCGGCATGGGGCAAAGTGAGCTGATTCCAAAGCACGGGGGCTATCGGAACCTTAGAAGCTTTCAGATCGCTCAACTGGCTTACGACGTAACCGTTCGATTCTGTAACCGTTACATCGACAAGAGGAGTCGAACCCATGACCAGATGGTCCAAGCGGCCCGATCCGGTGTCCAGAATATTGCCGAAGGCAGCAAAGCGTCGGGGACCTCCAAAAAGATGGAGCTGAAATTGACCAACGTAGCACGCGCCAGCCTGGAAGAGCTGCGATTGGACTATGAGGATTTTCTCCGGCACAAGGGTTTGCCCCTCTGGGATAGACAAGATCCGCGCCGGGCACACCTGATTAGCCGGCGGTGTGGTACTGCCGAGGGGGTTGCCCAGTGGGTCAGGGAGATTCATGATGGTTATGGACGGCATGGACAAAATGGAGCCCATGGACCGTCCAAGAAGTCCATGAAGTCCACATATCGAGAGATTGCGGCCAAATGCCGCGTTGATTCTCATCGCGGTGGCGTGTAGCCTTTTAGACCGCCAGATTGCGGCTCAGGCGGAGGCATTTGAAAAGGAAGGCGGTTTTACTGAACGCCTTTACCGAACAAGGACTCAGGCCCGGAAGAAAAGATGAACGAATCCGACCCATCAACTTGACCATGCGATATTCAAACGTTTTCATCAACGCCATCGGTTACGAGCTGCCGCCCAATGTGGTGACCTCCGAGGACCTGGAGGCCCGGCTGGCGGCGCTCTACGAAAAATTTCACTTTAAGCCGGGCCAGCTCGAAGCCATGACCGGGATTTACGAGCGTCGGTTCTGGGACCCCGGCTATCGGGTCTCGGATGGGTCGATCGCCGCCGGGCGGAAGGCCATCGAGGCATCGGGCATCGACCCCCGGGAATTCGGGATGCTCATCTACGGGGGAGTCTGTCGGGATAACCTCGAGCCGGCCACCGCCTGTGCCGTCTGCGACGGCCTCGGATTGCCCCCGTCGGCCCAGGTCTTCGACGTTTCCAACGCTTGCCTCGGGGTGATCAACGGGATGGTCCTGGTGGCCAACGCCATCTCGATGGGCCAGATCCGGGCGGGGATCATCACTTCCTGCGAGACGGCCCGGGATGTGGTGGACCTCACGGTGAACCGGGTTCTGTCAGCCGGGGACATGGAGACCTTCAAGGCCTGCATCGCCACGCTCACCGGGGGCTCCGGAGCCGTGGCGGTGGTGATGGCCGACGAGAGCCTCGGGGCCGGCGGCCATCGCCTGGTCGGGGGAGTAGCCCGACACGCGGCGGCCTTTCACCGGCTTTGTCTCTGGGGGCCGGATGCCGGCTGCCCGGTGGATGGTCAGCACGTGATGCGGACCGACGCGGTGGGGGTCCTGAAAAACGGCGTGGTGCTCGGGGGCGAAACCTACCGGGCCTTTCAGCGGGAGATCGGGTGGACGGAGATCCCGGACCGGATCATCTGCCATCAGGTGGGCGCGTCCCACCAGAAGACCATCCTCGAGACCCTCGGCATTCCGCCGGAGCGGGATTTCACCACCTTCCCCTATCTGGGCAACATCGGAACCGTGTCGCTCCCCATCACCGCGGCCATCGCCGATGAGCGGGAAGTGCTTCAGCCCGGCCACCGGGTGGGGTTTTTCGGGATCGGGTCGGGCCTCAACTGCCTGATGCTGGGGATCGACTGGTGAGCCTTCGATCCCACATCCGACCCGCCGACCGGGCGACCCTCAGTCGGCTCTACCCGTTCCGATCCCGGAGCCTTTCCGTCAACGGATTCCGTTATCATTACCTGGACGAAGGGGTAGGGGACCCGATCATCATGGTCCATGGCAACCCCACCTGGTCGTTTTACTTCCGGCGGCTGGTCTCGGCCCTGTCCGCCCGCTATCGGGTGATCGTCCCCGACCACATCGGCTGCGGGCTCTCCGAAGCCCCGGCATCGAACCGATACGGCTACACGCTCGACAACCGGATCGATGACCTCGCCGCCCTGATCGATGGCCTCGAGCTGGGCGACCGCCTGACGCTGGTGGGGCACGACTGGGGCGGGATGATCGGCACCGCTTACGCGGCCGAGCATCCGGAGCGGTTTTCCCGGCTCATCCTGATGAACACCGCCGCCTTTTTTCCGCCAGAGGGAAAGGGGCTCCCGCTCCGGCTCTTTCTGGTCCGGAACCTGACCGCTCTGTCGGCCCCGGCGGTCCTGGGGCTTAATCTTTTCGCCGTCGGAGCGGCCTGGATGGCCCCGGCCCGCCCCCTGCCAACCGACGTCCGCCGAGGCCTGCTGGCCCCTTACCGGACTCCCCGCCGCCGCCTGGCCACGCTCCGGTTCGTCCAGGACATCCCGGTCCGGCCCACCGACCCGGCCTATTTCGCCGTCGCCCGGACGGAACGGCACCTCCATCGGCTTTCCGGTTTGCCCGCGCTGTTGCTGTGGGGGGCCCGGGATTTCGTCTTTGACCTCGACTACCTGGCCGAATGGCAACGGCGGCTGCCGGGGGCCGAATCCCACGTTTTTCCGGATGCCGGCCACTACGTCCTGGAGGACGCGCCCCGGGAAATCATCCGAAAGGTGCAAGACTTCTTGAAAAAATATCCCATCTGATGTAAGAAGAAACTGTTTTTTTGCCCCTATTGACCCAAGGGAAGGACGATCATGGACCAGGTCGAGGACATTGAGGAGATTGAAGAGATTCCGGATTCCCCATCACCGCCCGAGGCGCTGACGGTCAACGTGGCGACCTACCTCCGGGAGGCGGCGGCCCGGACTCCGTTCCGGCGGGCGGTGGTCTATCCGGCGGGATGGGATGAAACGGGCCGGGTGGCTTACACCCATCTCACCTTTGCCCAGCTCGACGCCGAATCGGACCGTCTGGCTCACGGCCTGGCCGCGGCCGGGGTGGTCCGGTCCACCCGGACGATCCTGATGGTCCGCCCGAGCCTGGAATTTTTTGCCCTCACCTTCGCGCTGTTCAGGGTCGGAGCGGTCCCCGTGATTGTCGATCCGGGAATGGGGGTCAAGCGGATGGTTGACTGCCTCCGGGAAAGCAAGGCTGAAGCCTTTATCGGCATTCCCAAGGCCCATCTGCTCCATCGGCTTTACCCCGGCGCCTTCAAGACGGTCCGGGTCCGGGTTACCGTTGGGCGGCGGATGTTCTGGGGCGGCCACACCCTGGCGGGAATCCGGTCGGAAACGGCCGAGCCCTACCCGGATGCTCCCACCACCGCCGAAGAGACCGCCTCGATCCTCTTTACCACCGGCTCCACCGGACCGGCCAAGGGTGCGATTTACACTCACGGGATGTTCGACGCTCAGATTCGTGCCCTGGCCGAGCATTTCAATTTCGGCCCGGATGAGATCGACCTGCCCACCTTTCCGCTTTTCTCCCTGTTCGACCCGGCCCTGGGGATGACCGCGATCATTCCGGACATGGACCCCACCCGGCCGGCCCAGGCCAATCCCGAAAAGATCATCGAAGCCATCGAGAACCACGGGGTCACCAACCTCTTCGCTTCGCCGGCCCTTTTGGACCGCCTGGGCCGATACGGGGAAAAGCGGGGAATCCGTTTGCCTTCGCTCCGGCGAGCGGTCTCAGCCGGGGCTCCGGTGGCTCCGGCGACCATCGAGACCTTCTCGAAGATGCTCGAGCCCGATGTGGAGATCCACACCCCTTACGGCGCCACCGAGGCCCTTCCGGTGTCCTGTATCAGCAGCAAGGAGATCCTCTCGGAGACCCGGAAGCTCACCGAAAAGGGCTTCGGGATCTGCGTCGGCCGGCCCGTGGGAGACGTGGACGTGCGGCTCATCCCCATTTCAGACGAGTCCATTGCCGAGTGGCGGGACGATCTGATCGTGGAAGGCCCCGATATCGGTGAGATCACCGTCCGGGGGGATCTGGTGAGCCGGGGGTATTACAACCGGCCTCGGGAAGATGCCCTGGCCAAAATCCGGGACGGCGATGAGATCTGGCACCGGATGGGAGATCTGGGATGGCAAGACAGCAAAGGGCGGATCTGGTTCTGCGGGCGAAAGAGCCATCGGGTGATTACCGAGAAAGGGCCGATGTACACCATCCCCTGTGAAGCGGTCTTCAACAACCACCCGGCCATTTACCGGAGCGCCCTGGTGGGCGTCGGCCGGCCGCCGGCCCAGAAGCCGATCATCTGCATCGAGCTCCGCCCCGAAAACGCTCATTTGGACAAAGAGGATGTCAAGCGGGAGCTCCTCAACTACGCCGCCCGGAACCCGATGACCAAGGAAATCCAGACCATCCTCTTCCACAAGGGCTTTCCCGTGGATATCCGCCACAACTCCAAGATTTTCCGGGAAAAGCTGGCTCTGTGGGCGAAGTAGCCGGCCACTCAAACTCCTCTCCCCCCGTCTCGCTGGTTACCGGCGGCGGCGGATTTCTGGGCGGGGCCATTGTCCGCCGGCTCCTGGCCCGAGGCGACACGGTTCGGTCCTTTTCCCGAAAGCGCTACCCGTGGCATGCCGATGCCGGCGTGTCGGCGTGGGTCGGAGATATCGCCGACCGGGATGCCATCCGGGCCGCCTGCGAAGGGGTTGACGGGGTCTTCCATACGGCGGCCCTGCCGGGTGTCTGGGGGAAGCGGTCGGATTTCGAGCGGGTCAACGTCGAGGGAACAGAGGCGGTGATCGAGGCCTGCCGGGCCGCCGGGGTAAAGCGGCTGATCCACACCTCATCGCCTTCCGTCGTCTTTGACGGCCGGGACATGGCCGGGGTGGATGAGTCGGTCCCCTATCCGACCCGCCATCTTGCTCACTATCCGCGAACCAAGGCGGCGGCCGAGCGGCGGGTCCGGGAGGCGGCGGCGAAAGGGTTGCCGGCCGTCATCCTCCGCCCCCACCTGATCTGGGGTCCCGGTGACAATCACCTGGTACCCCGAATCCTCGCCCGCTCCGGCCGGCTTGTCCGGGTGGGCGACGGCGGGAACCTCGTGGACACCACCTACATCGACAATGCCGCTTCGGCCCACATCAACGCCGACGAGGCCCTGGCGGTCCGCCCCGATCTGGCGGGCCGGGTTTATTTCATCAGCCAGGGTGAGCCGATCCCTCTCTGGGAGATGGTCGATGCGATCCTCCGGGCCGGAGGAAAGCCGCCGGTCCGGGGAGCCATCCCCCGCCGGTTGGCCTGGCTGATCGGCGCGGTCCTCGAAGGGGTTTACGGCATCTTCAGGCTGCCCGGCGAGCCCCGGATGACCCGGTTCATGGCCGAAGAGCTGGCCACCGCTCACTGGTTCGACATCAGCGCGGCCCGTCGGGACTTAGGCTATGCGCCGACGGTCTCCACCCGAGAGGGGCTCGAGACCCTGACCCGGTGGCTGGCCGAAAACCCCGCTTAACGGCG
>CAYNGG010000006.1:21002-32324 GCA_964396575.1 uncultured Desulfobacteraceae bacterium
GGATTCAGAAACCAGGCGCGCCATGGCCTCCAGAGCCAGCTCGTAGCCGTGGACCCCGAGCCCCGAGATCCGGCCGGTGACGATGTCGGCGACCGTGGAATGGTGGCGGAAGGGCTCCCGTTTGTGGATGTTGGAGAGGTGGATCTCGATGATGGGCACATCTAACATGGCCAGAGCGTCGCGGATGGCCACGCTGGTGTGAGTGTAGGCGGCCGGGTTGATGATCACCCCCGCGCATCCCCCGAAGGCCGCCTGAATCCGGTCCACGATGGCCCCCTCCGAGTTGGACTGGAAGGTTTCCACCGCCAGTCCCCGTTGCTTCCCGAGGTCGATCAGGGCCCCGTCGATAGCCGCCAGGGTCGTGGCGCCGTAGATTTCGGGCTCCCTTCGGCCCAGGAGGTTGAGGTTAGGGCCGTGGATCACCAGGATGACCGGGGCTTCGGCTTCGGCTTCGCTCATGGCTGCTCCCTTCAAGACCTCCGAGGTTTCCAAAGAATTTGGAAACCTCGGAGGTCTTTTTCCTTTCAGACCGTCTGCTCGATGGCCCGGCGGAAGCCGTCGATGGTGGTCTTGTAGTCGTCGCTGCCGAAGATGGCTGATCCGGCCACGAAGATATCGGCTCCGGCCCGGGCGATCCGGTCAACGGTGGCGGCGCTGACCCCGCCGTCCACCTGGATTTGCGTCCCCAGGCCCCGCTCCCGGATGATCCCCCGGAGCGTTCGGATCTTGTCCAGGCTGTTGTCGATGAACGCCTGCCCGCCGAATCCGGGGTTGACGCTCATGATCAGGACGAAATCGACCTGCTCGATTACCCAGTCGATGGCCGACAGGGGCGTGGCCGGGTTCAGGACGACGCCGACCCCGGCGCCGGCCTCCCGGATGGCCCCAACGGTCCGGTTGAGGTGAACGCAGGCCTCCACCTGGACGGAGAGGATGTCGGCGCCGGCTTTGACAAAGTCGTCGATGTACCGGTCGGGATGCTCGATCATCAGGTGGACGTCCAGCGGCAGGTCGGTGGACCGCCGGGCCGCCTCCACCACGATGGGGCCCATGGTGATGTTGGGGACGAAATGGCCGTCCATCACGTCGATATGAATCCAGTCCGCGCCGGCGTCGGCCACGGCGCGAATCTCGTCGCCGAGCCGGGCGAAGTCCGCCGAGAGAATCGAGGGGGCAATCCGTTTCATTTAAGTCACTCCTGGGTCAAAATTTTCCGAAACCGGACCGCGAAAAAGCCGTCCATCCCGTCGATGTCCGGCCGGGTCCGGAAAAAGCCGTCCGAATCCACCAGCCGCCGGGCCGGTTCGGGGAGTCCGCCCGAATCCCGGACCGGATCAAACTCCGGGTGGGCGTCGAGAAATGCCCGGGCCACGTCCTCGGTCTCCTCGGGCTCCGTCGAGCAGACGACATAGGTGATCACGCCCCCGGGCCGAAGGAGAGGGGCAACGGTTGACAGCAGCCGGATCTGCCGATCCCGCTGCCGGGGGAGGTCCTCCGGGTCGGCCCGCCATTTGGCATCCGGATGCCGTTGCAGAACCCCGAGGCCCGAGCAGGGCGCGTCCAGCAAAATCCGGTCCACCGGCCCGAGATCGGTCGGCCCGTCGGCCCAGTCGGCAACCCGGTCAGTGACGATGGTCACCCCCAGTCGAGCCATCTCCGCCCGGAGAGCGGCCAACCGGTCGCCGTCCCGGTCAATAGCCACTATCCGGCCCCGGTTCTCCATCAGTTGGGCCAGATGCCCGGTCTTTCCCCCCAGGCCGGCACAGGCATCGAGGATCAATTCCCCAGGCTGGGGGTCCGTCAGGTGGGTGACAAGCTGAGCCGCCTCGTCCTGAACCCCGAATCCTCCATCTTCATATCCCGGCAGATGAAACACCGGCCGTTCCAGACCGGTCAGGGTGATCCCATGGGGGCTTAAAGCGGTGGGCTGGACGGTCCCGGCCGCGCTCTCCAGGGCCTCGACCAGAGTGGACCGGTCGGTCCGCAAGGTGTTGGTCCGGAGGGTCACCGGCGGCACCGCGTTTTCCGCGTCACATCTGCTGACCGTCTCCGCCACGCCGTACCGGTCGATCCACCGACGGACCAGCCAGGGGGGATAGGATCGGGTTGCCGCAATCGCCTGGACCGGGGCGGTCCTGGACGTGATGGCGGGGAAGGGCACCTCCGCATGGGACCGGCCAACGCTCCGGAGAATCCCGTTGACAAACCGGACCACGTGGTCGCGCACGCACCCCTTAGCCAGCTCCACCGCCGTATTCACGGCGGCCGACGGGGGAACGCGATCCATGAAGACAATCTGATAGACCCCCAGCCGAAGGATGTTCAGGACCGGTGGATCAATTCGGGGCAGGGGAATCCGGGAGAAGTAATCGATGATCCAGTCGATCCGTCCCCGCCACCGGAGCACCCCATAGACCAGCGCGTAGGTCAGGGACCGGTCCCTTGGGGAAAGGTCGGCATCCGCCAGGGCGTCGGCCAGAATCGGGTCAAGGGTTCGCCGGGACCCGGCCAGGCGGTTTAAGACCGTAAGAGCGATCTGTCGAGGGGATGAGGGCATGGGAAATGGGTCAGGCGAGAACGGTGCCCGGAGAGAGGGCGTGGCCCCGGAGATAATCGGCAATGGGCATTCGGCGGCCGGATGCCCCCTGGACCTCCAGCAGGGAGAGAGCCCCCTCTCCGGCGGCCACCCGGAGCTCGTCGGGAAATCCCGGCACCACCGTGCCGGGACCGGCCGGGGCGTCCAGGACCGCCGGCTCGGCCTGATAGACCTTGATCATCTGATCCCCCGCAAAGGTATAAGCCCCCGGCCAGGGATTCATCCCCCGGACAAAGGCGTCGAGATCGGCGGCCGACCGGCGCCAGTCCATCCGGCCGTCCGCCTTGGTCAGCCGGGGAGCATGACAGGCCCCCTCGTCACTCTGGGGCCGGGGCGTGATCGATCCCCGGGCCAGCCCGTCGAGGGTCCGGATCAGAAGATCGGCCCCCATTTCCGCCAGCCGGTCGTGGAGGCTTTCGGCGGTCTCCCGGGGAGCCAGAGGGGTCCGCTCCCGCATCAGGATGTCGCCGGTGTCCACCCCTCTATCCAGAATCATGGTGGTCACCCCGGTTTCCGGCTCCCGGTTCAATACGGCCCACTGGATGGGGGCCGGCCCCCGGTACCGGGGGAGGAGGGACGGATGGATGTTCACCGCCCCGAGCCGGGGAAGATCCAACAGCCGGCGGGGGAGCAGAGATCCATAAGCCACCACCGCGAAGACGTCCGGGGCCAGGGACCGGAGGGCTTCGACAAGGGCCGGGTCGCGGCCGACTCCATCCGGCGGCTGGTCCACGGGGTACCCGAGGGATTCAGCCAGACGCTTGACCGGCGGTGGCTGGGGCTTCCGGCCCCGGCCCTGACGACGGTCCGGCTGGGTGATCACCCGAAGGACTGTATGGGAGCTCCCGTGAAGGGCTTTCAGGGCCGGGAGGGCGAATTCCGGCGTCCCCATGAATACCACGCGGAGAGGCTCGGTCATTGGGCTTTATGCCTCAGTTGCTTCATCACCCGGCGGCGGTAGAGCTCCCGTTTGAGGGAGCTGATCCGGTCAATGAACAGGACGCCGTTTAGGTGATCGATTTCGTGCTGGAGGACCACCGCCAGAAAGTCATCCCGCTCGATCCGGACCGGCTTGCCGGTCCGATCAACCCCCTCCACCTGGACCGCGGAATTCCGCTTGACGTCCGCCCGGAAGTCGGGGACGCTGAGGCAGCCCTCGTTTTCCGAGAGCACCGAGCCCTCGGCGGAAACAATGGTCGGGTTGATGAGGACCTTCAGCGATCGGTTTTCGTTTCCTAAGCTTTCATCAAAGATGATGAGGCTTTTGTCGGACCCGACCTGAATGGCGGCCAGGCCCACGCCAGGGGCCGCGTACATGGTAGCGGCCATGGCGTCGATGAGCCGTTCCACCGCCTCGTCGATGTTCCCGACCGGCTGGGTCGGCTTTTTTAAAAACGGGTCCGGAAAGGTGACGATATCCAGCATCTCCATAATCCATCCTTACCATTAGAGACCTCCGAGGTTTCCAAAACTTTGATTGAGCTGTTCGGAAATCAGAAACCTCGGAGGTCTTTTATCCGCCGATGGCCCCCGAATGCTCCTCCGCCGTCTGAGCGGCCAGCCGGACGCTCCTTATCCCCACGTAAAGGGCCGAGAGAATTCCGAAGATGATGACGGGGATCATCTGGATGGCGTGGTTGGCCAGAGTAAACCCGGCGGCCTCCTTTTCGGGGATGCCGAACAGGGTCATGGCAAAAACGCCCCCAGCCTCCCAGAGGCCCCAATACCCCGGTACCGAAGGCAGGGCGATGAAAAAGCAGATGATGACCATCACAGCGGTCATCTCAGCGAAGGTCATGGTCACCCCCGGCGCGCCAAAGGTGAAGATCCAATAGGACAGGCCGTGGAGCAGCCAGATGACCACCGACAGCCCGATGCAGGCGAAGATCCCCCCCGGCCGACCCATCATGGCAAACCCGCCGGCAAACCCGTCGATCACTCGGCTCAGCCAGTCCGCCAGGCGGGTTACCTTGTCCCGGAAGGCCGACGAGGCAAAGCCAAACAGAGCCGGCAGGGTCCCGATGGCCGAGTGAATCCAACCGCGGCTCCGGCGGAAGATCAGCATCCCGATGCCGGCCACCAGGATCGCGCAGAGCAGCCCCATTCGCCGGCCCATGGATTCGAGCACATCTCGATTTAAGTGGTACCCCCCGAAGGTCACGTCCAGGTCGGGGTCGATCGTGACGGTGGCGAGGACCACGGCGAGCAAAAAGATCAGGACAATGGCGTCAAAAACCCGTTCGGCCGCCACCGTGGCCAGGGCCCCGGAAAAGGGGACGCCGTCCCGGCGATGGATTATCGCCGGCCGGATCACCTCTCCGACTCGTCCCGGCAGAACGCAGTTGAGCATGAACCCGATTATCATTGGGTGAAAGGCCGACGGAAAGCTCACCACCGCCGTGTCGGCGAGAATCATCCGCCAGCGGAGGGCTCGAAGGGCGAAAGCGGCCAGAATGATCACGCTGGCTGGCAGGATCCAGAGGTAATTGATCTCGGCCAGATACCCTCCCAGATCGGCCAGGGGAACGTTTCGAAAGGCCAGATAGAGCGCTCCCGCCGACAGGATCAGCCCCCCCAGAAGCCATAAGAGAATCCGACGGCTCATGAGACCTCCGATGTTTCCAAAAAATTTGGAAACATCGGAGGTCTTTTTCCCTTCGCATGATTTCCAAACAGTTCAATCAAGCCGCCGATCACAGGGAGATCATCTCCCGTCCCATCTCGATGTCCCGCCGGATTTGGTCGGCCAGCTCGTCAATGCCGGCGAACTTCTTTTCATCCCGAATCCGCGCCACGAAGTTGACCCGGATCTTGTCCCCGTAGATGTCCGCTCCAAAGTCGAGGATATGGACCTCAACCGTATAAATATGATCGTCAAAGGTCGGGCTGTAACCGATGTTGGCCACCCCTTTGTAACGTTTGCCGCCGTGCTCAACGATCACCGCGTAAACCCCGGTCCGGGGGGCGAGCTCATCGTCGAGCTGGATATTGGCGGTGGGGCATCCCAAAAGCTTTCCCCCGCGCTTCCGGCCCTCGGTGACCTCGCCGCGGATCTGGTAGTATCGCCCCAGCAGCTTTTGGGCCTCATCAACCCGGCCTTCGGCCACCAGCTCCCGAATCCGGGTGCTGCTGATCCGCACGTACCCGTTGTTCGGCGCCTGTATCCAATCGGCCACGATCAGCTCGAAATCGAGGTCGGTCGAGCGGCGTCTGAGGAAATCGAGGTTGCCCTCCCGGTTCCGGCCGAAGGCATAATCGCCTCCAACCACCATGACCGCCATCCCGATCCGCCGGATAAGGATGTCGGAGACAAACTCCTCGGCCGTGACATTGGCCAGCTCCCGAGTAAAGGGCAGGGTGATCAGGACATCCACGCCGGACCGGGATATCAGCTCCACCTTCTGTTCGTGGAGGGTAATCAGCGCGGGCCGGCCGTTCCGCCGTAAAACCCGCAGCGGATGAGGATCGAACGTTATGGCCACCGACGTGCCGCCGATGGCGTCGGCCTTTTCGATCACCTCGTGAAACAGCGCCTGATGGCCAATGTGGACACCGTCAAAGTTGCCGATGGTGAGCACCGCTTTGTCAATGGGCTTTGCGATCTGGTCGAGACCTTCAATCAGTTCCATGGGACCTTTTTGAGTATCTTGAAATTTGACTTGACACGCCAACCACAAAAGAATATATATAAGCCACTTTGAGCATGAAATCAATGCTTATTCAAAATCGGATGCTCAAAGGGATTCAGCCGAAGTGGCGGAACTGGTAGACGCGCTAGGTTCAGGGTCTAGTGGGGGTTACTCCGTGGGAGTTCGAGTCTCCCCTTCGGCACCAAACGACGAGAAAAGGGGAGTTGCCGGTACCGGCAGCTCCCCTTTGTCGTTCATGAAACCCCGCACTACAGGACGCTCCAATCCCCTGCCCCAATAGGGCCATTACATGAAATCAGCCCCAAAAGGCCACCAAGACACCCCCTTGTCCTGTAGGGACATTTGGGAAATAGCGCGAGGCTCATGTATAACGACGAGGGCAAAGCCCCGGTGCTCAATTTAGGGAATGATGAGCGGGACGGCCCTGGCCTCGCCGGGTCGATTCGGCTGGCAATCGGCGCTTGACAAATGGAGCCTGCTCACTTCCAATGAGAGGCTATCTTCTAAACAGGGAAGGGTTCAGTTTAGTAACGCCGGTAAGGACCGGTCCCCGCCCGAGCGGGGACGTCCTTGTTGCCATTCAATGCCCGTCGAATCCGGTCCCGTTCGACGGTGAGCTTCCGGAGGCGGTCCGCCATGGCATCTTTTTGATCCGCGGGCGCGTCGGCCAGCTCGCGCTCGGCGGCTTCCACCTCCCGGATGATCGCATACAGATCCCTGGCGATCAGCTTGATGGACATGCGGGCTCCTTGGGATGACGCTTATCGGCGAATCAAATTAGCCGGTCTCCGTTTGGCCGAGGCGAAGCGCCAGGGAAGCCACTCTGGACCCCAGCAGCCGGCCGTTTTGGAGGGTTTTCTCGTCCGGCTCGCCGGCACAGGCCACGCCGTAATGCCCGGTGGCCGCCAGCGGGTCTCCCACGATTACCATACCGTAAATCAGCATGGCGGAGATGATCGACATCATGGTGGTTTCCTTACCACCGGTGGGATCGCCGGAGGTGGCAAAGGCCGCCCCCACCTTACCCTCCATCCGACGCCGGACCCCGACAAACTCGTCAAACACCTGTTTGAGCGGCGCCGCCATGAGGCCGAAATAGACCGGCGAGCCGGCAATGACCCCGGCCGATTCGGTGAAATCCGCCTTGTCCACATCATCGGTGTGCCGGAGCCGACTCCTGGCCCCCTCCACGGAATCGACTCCTTCGGCGATTGCCGTTGCGAGCTTTTTGGTGTTCCCGCCCTTGGAATAATATAAGACCAATATCTCCATCGATTCTCCGAACCGCCGCTGCATTTTGAACATTTAGACTATCGCGCGATAGATGCCTTTGCTCTCGCTGATGATCTTGTTCTGCTTTCTCAGCCGGTAAACAATGTTGTGGATCTTTGAATGATCGTATCCAGTTTTTTCGCTCAGCGTCTGGATATCGATTCCGCCATCGGCTTCCTGAATAGCTTTAAACACCACCTTGATGGCGGTATTCGCCCCTTCCGACTTTTTGGGGCGGCCTGGCTTGCCGCGAGTCTTTTTGGTTTTTTTGGTTTCCGTTTTGGCATCGGCCGGCTGATCCGTGGCGGTCTCCGATTTCTCATTGGTCTTGGGCGCTTCCGCGCGCAGGCTGTCGGCGGACATCGTCTCGATCTGCGAGGCCGCTGAATCAATCCCCTGGGCGAGGGTTCGCAACCCGTCCGCGATGTTCTTGAGCAGGTAATCAAATTCATTCATTGGAGTTTTTTTCCTTTCCGAGTTTTCAGGTAACACGACCTAAGGTTAAAAAGATTACAAATCAAAGAAATCTCACCATCTAACGTCAACTATGATGTTCTCACCATATTGAGTTAACATCCCATCAATGTCAACAGTTTTGTTGATTTGTCAAGTGAGTGCTTAAAAAAAATTTCCATCTACAGGCGGACGAAGAAAAAAATGGGGGCTTGACCCCATTTTCTTTCGGCATTATCCGGGTAGAGCATGGAGATGGAAGGGGGTGCATCCCCATGACGATGCAAAGTGCCCCGACGTCAACCCCAAGAAAGAGAGGATAACACGCAATGGCCGATTCCGAACAAATGGCCCGGCTGCGGCGGAAGCTGATCCAGCGGAGAGCCGAAATAGTCGATCGCCGGGGGCGCAATCTGGCGTCCTGGCAGGGACTCCACGAGGCTGAGCGCGAATATGAGGAAACCGCTCAAAAAGAGAACATTTCCCAGGGCCTGGCTCAGCTTGATGCCCAGGAAAAAGACGAGATCGAGGCCATCGACCGTGCATTACGGAAAATGGAGACCGGCCGATACGGACAGTGTCAGGCCTGCGGGCAGGAGATCTCGATGGGTCGCCTGGATGCCATTCCGTACACCCCGTTTTGCAACCGATGCGCCCACCGCCTGGAACGGGGCCGGTCTCCGTCAGCGGGCGAAGGGGAAGCCCCGTCGTCCGAAACGGCCTTACCGGCCGACTTCGCCGGGATGAGTGACGAGGGGATCGCCGATGCTATTTACGAGGAGATCGAGCAGGACGGACGGGTGGACACGACGGAGCTGGAGATCACCTTTGACGAAGGCGTCGTCCATCTCTCCGGCGCGCTTGCGGGCGAGCCGAAACGCTACATTCTCCTGGAGATCATCGAGGACCGCCTCGGATTTCCGGAGGTCGCCGACGGCACTCGGATCGACAGGACCCTCTGGCAGCGGGAGGACACCCTCCGGCCCGACCGACGGACCAAACAGGAATCGGAGGTCTTGATGAATGGCGAGGACATCAATGAGGACGTCTTTGAAAGCGAGGCGGAGGGGACACCCTATTCCCCCCCGGACCGGCTGATCCCCGAAACTTAGCAAGCGCCAATCCAGAAACAGCCAATTTGCCCGGATATCCGCGTTGCGCTTAGAAAGTCTATCCTCGGAATCCCAGATGTAAGAGCAACCGGCGGCGTTGCTAATCGGAGCTTTCGCCGCCGATGAGCAGCCGCTGCCCCGGACGGATGAGCATCTCGTCGCCGAGACTGTTCATCCGGACGAGCTCCTCGACGCTCACATCGTAGCGCCGGCTGATCTGATATACGGTCTCGCCCGTTTCGACGGTGTGGTACCGGGGCTTGGTCTTTTTGACGGTGACCGTTTTGGTGCTCGTCTCACCCGCGTCCGCCGGTTTCGGCGCCGCCGGGGGCTTCGATGACTCGGCTCGATCCGCCCGGCGCGAGACCACGCTTTCGATCTGCTTTTCGATCTGAGTCAGGGTTGACTCGATGGCGGCCAGCTTCGGGGGAACGGTGGATTCCAGCTCCGCCACCCGTTCATCCAGCGGCCCCGTCTCCCCGGCGGCGGGCCGCTGAAGCTGGAGCCGGGCGAGGCTCTCCTTGAGGTCCGCAATCTGAGGTCCGAGGGCTTCCAGGTCGATGATCCGGCCCTCCAACTGACGGATTCGATCATCCGCGGCCGGCTTTCCCGATATCATCAGCACCACAAAGATCACGAGGACGATGATCCCGGCGCCCGTGATGATGAGGGGCATCTGCATCTCTTTGAGGTTACGGGTTCTGATCTTGTTCATGGATTGCTCTTCCGTTGAGGGGTCCGTGGGTTCCGTGCTCATGACTTATTCCTTGATAATCCATACCATTTGTTTTATTTAGGTTTCAAGTCTTTTGTCGGATCGTCCCGGCTGATGAGGCCCTGTTGGCCAAACCGGCCAATATCCAAGGACGTTCCGCGCCGTCACCGACCCGCACCGGTCCGCGCCCGTCGCTCGGACCGCTTGGGTTATACACCCTTATCCATGAAATGGCAAAGTCTCATGTCCTTTTTTCGACATTTTCAAGGCCCCTCGCCCGGATCCGTCGCTCTGATCACCGCCGTCTGGCTGGCCCTGATGCCCGTCCTCGCCCCGGCGGTTGAGTCCCCTGATGATCTCACCGTCCGGCGTGACGGGGACCGGCTCACGGTGGATGCCCGGAACGCCCCCCTCGGGGAAATCCTCTCCGCCATTCAGGCGGCCTTTCCGGTCACCGTGACCGGGCTGTCGGATCGAGCCGACGAGGAGATCAGCTTCTCCGCTTCAGGGGACCTCCCCGAAGAGACCTTCAAGCGGCTCCTTCGTCAGATCGGGGAGGCCAATTACGCCTTCGAGTTCATCGGCCAGGAGCTGAGTCGGGTCTCGGTGCTGCCGCCGGCCGCCGCCGGAACAACGCCGAAACCCCGGCCCGACCCGGCCCGCCCGGCGCCGCCGGATCGGGAAGAGATGGTCGAGGTGGTCCGGGTCAACCGGGTCATCGAGGACAGCCAGGCCGAATCCCTGGACATCCGGGCCGGGGATATCATTGTCGAATACGACGGCGAGCCCATCCAGCAGCCGGCCGAGCTGATCCGGGCGGTCAAGGCCCTCACCGATCGGGACCGGGTTCAGATGATGGTAGTCCGGGACGGTACCCCTATCCCCTACGAGCTCAAAGGGGGGTTCATCGGCGTCCAAATCGTCTCCGCCAAAATCCCCCGGGAACAGTATGAGCGAATCCGGTAACGTTGACTTACCAGCCGGAGTGTGAAATATAGACGTTATTGGCAGTCGATAACGAGCCAACCCGGCTCGAAACCCCGTCAATGTGAGGCCGACCATGAGCAAATCCCCGGACGAAAAGACGCCAGAGGAAAAAGACCACCAGGAGACCGTTGCCCTCTCCCGCCGGGAAATGGGCATTTCATCGGGCAAAACCGAGCCGGAAACGGCTCACCAGGAAACCGTGGCGCTCTCAAGGGCGGAAATGGGGTTGGCTGATAAGGCCCCGGAGCCACCCGCACATCAGCACACGGTCGCCTTATCCCGTGAGGAGATGGGCATTGCCGCCGGCGACCAGCCGCCCGAGCCGGAAACGGCCCACCAGGAAACCGTGGCCCTGTCCCGAATCGAAATGGGCGTCGCTGATAAGGCCCCGGCATCCGAATGCCATCTGCCGGCTGGAAGCCGGCACCACACCCGCCAGGAAACCATGGCCCTTTCTCGAGAGGACATGGGCATTGCCGGAGAGGATCGGCCGCCGGTGCCGGGCGGACATCACCAGGAAACCGTGGCCCTGTCCCG
>CAYNGG010000007.1:0-12247 GCA_964396575.1 uncultured Desulfobacteraceae bacterium
ATTTCATTCGGATTGAATCGATAACGGCGGAATTCTCCCTGATCTAATCTTTCGAGACATTAAGTCACTTCTTGGGACGCGGCCGATATATCATCAACGCGATGAGAAGATTTGAGGCCGCGTGTTCCGCGGCTTTTTGGCTTTGGTTTTACGAAAAGAGCTGGAGCAGCGCTTGAACAGCGCCGGTTGTGCGTTCGAGTGATCCGATATCAATCAGGATCTGGAGGTGTTGCGGATAATCATCCTTAAGGTAGCAGAGAAACGGTTCGCCATTCGAAGTAAGTGCCAGGGAGCTTGCGGCAAGGCTTTTCAGGCGGTGAGAGCTGGACTCCCACCGACATCATTGGTTATAAATGTTCATGCGTCAGCACTGGGAATGGCAATCGGCTCAGGATATGGCCCGCTGTCTGAGGATGTGATCGGCGAGGACCAGCGCCACCATGGCCTCGCAGACGACGTTGATCCGGGGGATGGCCGAGACGTCGTGCCGGCCGCCGACCCGGATCGTCCGGGGCCGGCCGTCCCGGTCCACGGTCCGCTGCTCCCGGCTGATCGAGGGGATGGGCTTGACGGCGACCCGGGCCACCACCTCGTCCCCGTTGGAGATCCCCGCCAGAATCCCCCCGGCGTGGTTGGTCTCGAACCCGCCGGGACGGATGGGGTCATTGTTTTCAGACCCGGTCCGTCCAGCCGCTTCGAACCCGGCCCCGATCTCGACCCCCTTGACCGCCCCGATGCTCATGAGGCCCCCGGCGAGATCGGCATCGAGCTTGTCGAATACCGGGTCGCCGAGCCCGGCCGGGACGCCGGTGGCCACCACGGCCACCACCCCGCCGATGGAATCCCCGGCCGCCCGGACTTCCCGGACCCGCTCATCCATCCGCTCGGCCGCCTCGGGGTCGGGACAGCGGTAGGGGTTGTCGTCCCCGCCGGGACCGTCCAGCCGTTCGGCCCGGATTCCGCCCAGGGCCACCGTATAAGATCGAACCGTGATCCCATGGATGGCCAGGAGCGCTCCGGCCACGGCGCCGCCAGCTACCCGGCCGGCCGTCTCCCGGGCCGATGCCCGGCCCCCGCCCCGCCAGTCCCGGAAACCATACTTGGCATCGTAGGTGATGTCGCCGTGGCCGGGGCGGTAGAGGTCGGCCAGGGGGCGGTACGCGGATGAGTCGGCGTCCCGGTTCCGGATCCACAGGGCGATGGGGGTCCCGGTGGTCCGGCCCTCGAAGACCCCGGAGAGGATCTCCACCCGGTCCGTCTCCTTCCGGGCCGTGCTGCCGGCCACGCCGGGGCGTGGCTTCCGGCGGTCCATCATCCGGTGAATGACCGCCTCGTCCAGCGGGACCCCCGGTGGGCAGCCGTCCACCACGACTCCCACCGCCGGCCCATGGCTTTCACCCCAAGTGGTGATTCGAAACAGCTTGCCAAAAGTATTGCCCGGCATTTCAGTCTCCCCCCTTCCATCCGACCAGACGGCGGACAATCCCGTCCGGATCGGCGTTGTCGGTGTCCACGGTCAGGTCGGCGGCCTCGGCATAACGGGGCGTCCGCTCAGCCAGGACCCGGTCGATCTCATCGTCGGCGGCCCCGCCCGTCAAGGGGGGACGCTGGGCCTCGGTGACGGCATCGCCGGCCATCCGTTGACGGATCGTCTCAGGCGTTGCCCGGAGCCAGACCGTCCGGCCCGTCTCCCGCATCCGACGGAGGTTTTCGGGGTCGAGGATCACGCCGCCGCCGGTGGCCACCACTATTCCGGGACGGGGTGCGGCCACGCCGGGGGCGCGGCTGATCCGCGCCAGGACTTCCCGCTCCGCCGCCCGGAACCTGGCCCAGCCCCGGGCCTCGACCCACTCGGCGATGCTCATGCCGAAGTTTTCGACCAGGACGGCGTCGGTGTCGGCAAAGTCCCAGCCCAGGCGTCGGGCCAGCTCCCGTCCCACCGTTGTTTTGCCCGTGCAGCGGTACCCGATCAGGTAGAGGCGCATCAAGAGTAGAGTCCCTCGAAGACTTCCCAGAAGGTCGGGAAGGACTTGGCCACGCAGATTTCGTCGAGGATCACCACGCCCGGGGCCGCCAGGCCGGCCACGGCAAAGCTCATGGCGATCCGGTGGTCGTCATAGGTTTCGATCCGGGCGCCGTGGGGGCGGCCGCCTTGGATGATCAGCGAGTCGGCCCCGGCCCGTGCCTCGATCCCCATCCGGGTGAGCCCGTCGGCCATCGCCGCCAGCCGGTCGCTCTCCTTGGCCCGGAGATGGGCCACGTTGGAGATGACCGTGGTGCCTTCGGCAAATGCGGCGGTCACCGCCAGGGTCGGGACCATGTCGGGGATATCGCCCATGTCCGCCCGGATTGCCGACAGCCGGTCCGGTCCAGTGACCCGGATGCCGGTCCGCTCCCGTTCGACACGGCAGCCCATATCGGCCAGGAGATCGACAATCTTCAGGTCTCCCTGGCGGGAATCCGGCCCCAGCCCGGCCACCGTGACCGTTCCCCCGGTCACCGCCGCCGACGCCCAGAAATAGGAGGCGTTGGAAGCGTCCGGCTCGACGTGATAATCGCCCGGGCGGTAAGTCCGGCCGCCGGAAACCGAAAACCGGGTGTAGCCGTTCCGGACGATGGAGACGCCGAGGCGGTCCATCACCTCGACGGTCAGGTCGATGTACGGTCGGGAGACCGGCCCCCGGGTGACCTCGATCTCGACGCCGTCGGCCGTGTACGGGGCGATCAGCAGAAGGGCGGACAGAAACTGGCTGCTCACCCCGCAATCCAGGGCGACCCGTCCGCCCTTTGGCCCCGCCACGGGCGGGGTCACCGCCACCGGCGGACAGCCATCTCCGTTGACGGACCGGGCGGAGACCCCGATCTGGCTCAGGCCGTCGAGGAGGTCGCCCACCGGCCGCCGCCGCATCCGGTCGGTGCCGGTGAGGACGGTTTTTCCCGGCATCAGGGCCGAGACGGCGGTGAGGAGCCGCATGGAGGTTCCGGAGTTGCCGAGGTGGATGGGCCGGTCCGGGGCCACGCCCTGAAACGGCGGCCCCCCGATCCCGGAGATGGCGAGCCCCCGCCCGTCCCGGCTTTCCTCGATCCGGACCCCCATCCGGGAGAGGGCATTCCGAGTCAGACGGGTGTCCTCGCTATCCAGGCCGTTTGTCAGCGTGGAACGGCCGTCGGCCAGGGCCGCGGCGATCAGGAGCCGGTGGGTGTAGCTCTTGGAGCCGGGAATCCGGACCGTGCATGGTCCGGGGCGATGGGGACGGATTTCGATCATGGCTTCTCCTTCAAGGCATCCAGGACGGCCGCTTCCATTGCCGCCACCGGAGCCGCTTGACCGGTCCAGCGCTCGAATTGACGGGCCCCCTGGCCGACGAACATGGCCAGGCCGTCCACGACCCGGCAACCCTCGGCGGCGGCGGCTTCGAGGAGGCGGGTCCGGCGGGGGCGATAGACGATGTCCATGACCGTCAGATGGGGGAATAGGGTCTCGGGGGCCACCGGCATGGCGTCCGTCTCCGGGACCATCCCCACGGCCGTGGTGTTGACCAGGATATCGACGTCCCGTCCCGAAAAGTCCGACAGAGGGCGAAAGGGGACCCCGAGATCCGCGGCCAGGGCCTCCCCCCGTTGACGGCTCCGGTTGAAGATCGTTACCCGGCCGCCGGCCTCCCGGACGCCAAAGCCAACGGCCCGGGCCGCCCCCCCGGCGCCCAGGACCGCCACGGACCGATCAGCCACCGGCGTGACTTCGGACAGGGCCGCCATGGCCCCCTCGCAGTCGGTGTTATGGCCGGTCAGGCGGCCATCCCGGTGAACCACCGTGTTGACCGCGCCGACTGCCCGGGCCAGGTCATCCACCTCGTCGAGATGGGCCATCACCGCCGACTTGTGAGGAATGGTGACGCTCACCCCGCCCAGCCCGAGCCCCCGGATGCCGGCCACCGCCGCCTCGATATCCGCCACTTCGAAGGCCAGATAGACGGCATTGATGCCCCGTTCGGCAAAAGCCCGGTTGTGCATGGCCGGACTCAGGCTGTGGGCGACCGGGCTGCCGATCACGCCGAACAGCCGGGTTTCGGCGTCGATGGTCATCGCTCGCCTCCATTCCGGGCCCGGGGGTAGGAGCCCAGGGATTTCAGGTAGAGGCAGAGCTCGCTCATCCGGGAGATCGTCCCGGCAATCGAGGGGTCCGATACGTGGCCCTCGATGTCCACGAAAAAGAAATAGCTCCAGTTTTCGTGCTTGGTGGGACGGGATTCGAGCTTGACCATGTTGACGTCGGCGTCGGCCAGGGGCTTCAGGGCCTTGTAGAGGGCCCCCGGCACGTGGGAGGTGACGAACATCAGGGAAGTCTTGTCATCCCCGGTGGGCGCCACCTCGTCGTAGCCGATCACCAGAAATCGGGTGGTGTTCCGAACAGTGTCCTCGATGCGGGAGGCCACCACCTGGAGGTCGTAGATATGAGCCGCTTCACTGCTGGCGATGGCCCCCCGCCCGGAGCCGTCCGCGGCCTTCCGGGCCGCTTCGGCGGTGCTGTTGCATTCCACCAGGGAGGCGTCCGGGAGGTACTTCCGGAGCCACCGCCGGCACTGGGCAAAGGCCTGGGGATGGGAATAGACGACCCCGATCTCCTTCAGGCTCCCGCCCACGGCCAGCAGATCGTGGGAAATGGGTTGATAGACCTCGGCGCAGATCCGGATGTCGGACTCGAAAAAGAGATCAAGGGTGTGGTTGACCGCGCCCTCGATGGAATTTTCCACCGGGACCACGCCGTAATGGCAGGACCCTTTTTCCACTTCTTCGAAGACATCCCGGATGCTCGGCTGAGGGAAAAACGAGATCCCCCCGCCGAAATGCTTGAGCGTCGCGATGTGGGTAAAGGTTGCCTCCGGGCCAAGGTAGCTCACCCGCTGAGCTGTCTGGAGCTCCCGGGAGGCGGCCATGATCCGGGTAAAGATCGCCTGGATGCCGGCATCGGTGATGGGGCCGGGGTTGAGCTCCGACAGCCGTTTCAGGATTTCCGTCTCCCTTGTCCGGTCGAGGACCTGGCCCTGGCGCCGGGCTTTGGCCGCGCCAATGGCCAGGGCGATCTCGAGCCGGCGGTTGACCAGGCGAAGGATCTCCTCGTCAATGGCGTCGATCTCGCCCCGCGGGACGGTGATGTCGGCATCGGAGGGAACGGGGTCAATGGTTGTGGTGTGTTCCATGTCCCCGTCTCCTATCGTTCGGTGATGGTTTCGTCGATCTTGTGGCCGAAATGGCGTCCCCCGGCCTCGCAGGCCACCAGCACCCGGTCTCCGGGCTGAAGCCCCACCACCGACCGGGCCTCGCCGTCGGGTCCGGTCAGGCGGATGGTCTCGGCGTTCTGGAGGATGGTCCCGATTTCCCGGTCCCCGGCCCGAGCCGTGACCAGCATCAGGGGGCGGCGCTCCATCTTGATCCGCCCCACCGTGGCGGCCACGGCCCGGCCATCGTGGCTCACCACCATAACCGGATCCCCGGCGCTCAGCTCGGAGAGATACCGGGTCCGGCCGTCTGGCACCCTTGTGTAGGCGTGGACCGCCCCGGCATTGACCCGGAAGGGGCGGGGGGCCACGTAGGGGTTGACGAGACTTTCCGCGTGGACCAGGAAGAGTCCGGCGGAGCTGTTGCCCACCAGCATCCCCTCGCCCTCCCCCATGGCCGTGCAGGTGTCCACGCAGATCCGATCCCCCATGCCCACCGGCCGGATTTCGGTGATCTCGGCCGGGGTTAGAGCTACCTGGCTGGACCGGCCCCGGAGAATCGACAGGGCCCCCTTGAGGTCGGCGGGGCTCGACGGATGGTAAAGAATCCGATCGACTCCCTTTTCCAGAATCCCGAAGGCGGTTTCGGCCTCAGCCAGGCTTCCCACCTGAGCGATCACGTCCGCCCCCTGGGCGATCAAATTCTCCAGGGGGATGACGGTCCAGTCGTTACACTCCAAAATCACCGGCCGGTCCCGGCTGCACCGGAGGATCTCCGATTCGTCCTCGGCGCTCCCGATTTCCATTTGCGCTACGTCCCGGCCGGGCTTGATGTCCCCGTCCTCGGCGACCGTCTCGATCTTGGCCAGGGCCTTGACCGTTTCCGAATATCCCGGCGGCACCATGACGGCGTCGGCACCGCCTTCGATGGCGGTGGTCACCATGTCTTTGTCCCAGGGGTCCACTTTGACCCAGATGCTTCGCATGGCCGCCTCCTTTAGGAAAGAATCCTCAAAGCCGTCTCGACATCGGCCCCGTCATGGACAATGGCGCAAATGGCCTGGACCATCCGGGTGGGGTCCTTGTGCTGGAAGACGTTTCGGCCGATGGATGCCCCGGCGCCGCCGGCATCCACCGATCCCTTGACCATATCCAGGATCTCCCGGTCGGAATCCATCTTGGGACCGCCGGCGATGACCACCGGGACGGTGCATCCTTCCACCACATCCCGGAAGGTCTCGGGGGAGCCGGTGTAGGAGACCTTCACGATGTCCGCGCCCATCTCGTTGCCGACTCGGGCGGCGTGCTTGACCACGTTTACATCGTATTCGTCCTCTATCTTCTCGCCACGGGGATACATCATCGCCAGGAGCGGAAGGCCCCAGTTCCGCGTCTCGAAACTGACTCTGCCGAAGTCTTGAAGCATCTCCTTTTCCTGGCCGTTGCCGAGATTGACGTGGATGGAGACGGCGTCGGCACCCAGCTTGATGGCCTCCTCGACGGAGCAGACCAAGGTCTTGGCGTTGGGGTAGAGGGACAGGGATGTGGAAGCGGACAGGTGAATGATCAGTCCGATGTCCTTGCCGCCCCGGCGGTGTCCCTCGCCCACCAGTCCCTTGTGCTCCACGATGGCGTTGGCGCCCCCTTCCGCCACCCGCTGAATGGTGGCCTTCATGTCCCGGATGCCGTCGATGGGTCCCACCGAAATCCCATGGTCCATGGGAACGATGACGGTTTTCCCGGTGTTGCGATTGATAATGCGTTCCAGCCGAATTCGTTTGCCCAAAATCGTCATGACTGCCTCCTGTGCCAGCCGAAAAGGCCGGGAAGCTGTCGCCCCCCGGCCTTTTCGGCTCAACAAAAAAGCCGCGGGGCGTTTGAGGTCTCCCGCGGCTTCTGGCTGTCTGAGATATGGTTGTGTCAGCGCACCCCGGCGGACCTCCGATCTGGAGTAAAATAAAAATAGTACCCAAAAAATCCACCGAGCTGAAGTTTCAATTGATTCTCCTTAATTAGAAAAAAGGCTCACTGACACTGTCGCGTTCTGTTTATAGGCCCTGAATGAGATTGTCAAGGACTTTTTCGATGAGGGTGAAAAAATGGATCGGCTCCCGCCTCGTTTCCAAGAAATCCTTGACAATAACGCCCTACTGTACCAATTAGGGTGGAAGGATGAAACGAAAGAGATGCCATACGCCCACGAGCTCCACTCGACTCATCGCCCCGCGCCGATACCTGGTGGCCGCCGCTGCCCTGGCTTTTCTCGGGCTGATACCGGTGCTTTGCTGGTCCGCCAACGTGGACATGGGCGACTCGCTGATCCGGGATTACCCGGTCGCTCTGACTCTGCCGAAACACCGGCTTGAGGTGAGTATAGATTACCTGTACCTTGATGAAGGGTTCGGTGTTCATGGCGGCGATGACGACTCACCAGGGGGCGACGGTTCGGACGCGGGCCTATCACTTGACCTCGAATCGTTGTCCGGCTTTCGATCCCTGATCAACTACGGCCTGACGCCCAAGACCACCGTGATGGGCGGCGCCTGGCTGGAGCAGCTCGATTATGGGGATTTCGACATTGATCTGAAACGATTTGATATCTCGGTTAAACGGAATCTCACCAACCGGATGCACGGGAGATGGCCGTTTCTGGCGGTCGATGCGGGACTCCGGCTCCATTCCGCGGATATCAGCCAAGGCCGTTTTGACCAGATGGATGACCTGACCCCTTTTCTCCGGCTGACCGCCGGAAAAATTTACGGCCGTTTCTTCCCGAACCTCTTCGTGGAATATGGGCATCCGACCATCGACACGACGGTGCACCGGGAGCCCGGCCCGGATTCCCCTTCGGAAGATGTGGACTTAGGCCGAAGCGAGGATTACCTCCGGTCCGGCTTCTGTCTGCTCTGGAAGCGTCCTTATATTCTAATGGCCCGGTTTGAATACAACTATCTGCGCCTGTTCCGGGAGGACGGCCTGAGCCAATACGAAGACAACCACATTATTCGGACGGATCTGAATATCTTTCCGGCGGAGCGGCTGATCCTGACCTTCGGCAGCCAATACAGCCACCGTCAGCTCAATGGTCTTGTGCCCCTTCTTTACAACGAATACACCCAGAAGGATTTTGACTCGGGCTATCTGCGGTTTCATGTCGGGATTACTATCCTCTTCGGGGGATGATCCTATTGGCTGCATCCCATCTGATGACGGTAGGTCCCCCCGGTATCGGATCATCAATGTGTTGGCCTTTGAAATGGGGTTGACTTTTTTCCGATTAGGCTATATAGAAATTGAATATAATCTAGGAGGTTGCTTCACTTTGCATTTCGATTCAACTTTCGGGGTCGTTTGCGGAAAGAGTGGAAGTGATTTGGGTTCGAGGGCAATCAGTTATTTTTTAATCCAACTTAGGAGGAAAACGATGAGAAAAACATGTATGGTCAAGGGATTGTGCGGGATGGCGGCGTTGATGATGGTCTGTTTTCTGACGGCATGCGATGACAGTGAAAGTGAGCCGGAGCCCGTGATCGGAAAATCGACGACCGTGATCGACGAGACCATGACCGTGGATGAGGCCGGCGTGATTTCCGGCGGGACGGTCGATACGGCCAACGGGGAGGGGAATGCCACCGGTACCGCCCAATTGATGGTTCCCGCCGGTGCTGTTGCCACGCTCCTTGATGGCACCTATCCGGCGGCGGGCACCGTTAAAACGGTTTTAATCGTCAGCGATTGGGATTCCGAGCCCACTTTCGTGGACAGTGACTTCACTGTTGAAGAGAATCCTTACGGGAACCCCACGGAAGTGACAACCGGCGGATTTGCCGAGGTCTATCTGGAAGATTCGGCTGGCAGCAAGATCCGGATGTTCAACCAGAACTTGCAGATAACCATTGATGTGACGAACCCGGATATCAGCGAGGGAGAGCAGGTTGAGATCTGGAGATACGATGAGGAAACCGGGTGGACAATCCATGCCCCGGAAGTCAATGTCTATGACGATGATGGATTGAAGGTGACCTTTAATACAATGCACACGACCTACTATGTGATTGTAGCCGACACCGATCCAGTTACGACCGGATCAGGCGGGACAACCATCTAAAGTGATAGACGGCTTAACGTAAATATGCGGGCGGTCAGCCTTTAACGTGGCTTGACCGCCCGTCTTATCTTTTCTTCCCCTAAAGCCTCCCCCATCTCAGATACGCCTCTCGCATCCGCAATACTCCGTCTTTAATATATTCAGGGCGCAACCGATCATCGTTGTAAAACATCCGGTCGATGTTGACCGACGGTTGGGGAATGACGCCGATATCAGTAGTAATAGGGTTCCTTTCGCCCGATTCGGCAATCGTGGTCTGATGCTCATAGGTCCAGCGGTCGGCTCCCCGGACCTGAAACCAGCGGGGCGCCATGTCCCGTCGAGGGGTCAAGGGGAGGCTGATCCGGATGCCGGCGGCCCGCTCGCCGGTATCGGTTCCTATATGCCGGTAGAAAAAGCTGATTGCCGTATCCCCGAAAAACCGCCGCATCTGAGCCGTCACGCCACGGTCCCCATGCCAGTACTGACCGTAGATGCCCTCGAGATCGAGATCCAGGAAATCGAGATGATACCGGTATGATCCCAGGTAGATGTCCCGATCTTCCCGGGTCTCGTCGTCTTCGAAATAGCCGACCTGGAATCCGAACCGATGGTTTCCGTTCCCCGGCCGCCACTGGGTCTCGTTCAGCAGACCATAATGATCCGGCGTGTACATCCCGGCACTGAAGAGGGTCATCATATCCGATCGGGGACGGAAGGCCTGATGGACCATCAGGCGGTCCAGTTGCGGATCATCCCGGTGCCCCTCGAAGGTCTCATCGTCATCGAAGTTTTCGCTCCACCAGACCGGGAGGTCCAGGCGGGCATTCAGCAGGCCGCCGGTCCATAAATGGGACCGGGCTTCGGCCTTGAGCGAGATGAGATAGTCAAAGGCGCTGACCTCCGTTCCAAGAAAGGTTTTCAGGCCGGGATAAAGCAAAATCCGGGGCTTGAACCGCCCCGAATGATATTCCCCGGCAGCGGTCTGCTCCATCGGGGTTCTCCCCATCCCGGTATCGGTGGATACTGAAAGACCGGAGACAAACGCCTTCCGCGTCTCGGCCGACACCGCATCGGGAGTGAAAAAGGCCTGACAGACATCGGCCGGGACGCTTACCGTCAGCATCGGGATTTCGAGGCGCCGGACGGTAAAGGCGTAAGCTTCCGCTTCCGCCGGACCATTTGCCGCCGTCAGCCCCATAACCACCCCCAGGCCGTCGAGCATATCGTGGTTGAACCGGTGGTTTTCGTAGGCCACATGGAGAGTTTTATCTGGAGCTAAGCCGACATCGATGTTTTCAAATCCCGCAGTGGCAAGGACGGATTGAAGCTTGTCCAATGATGGGTCGATTCCTTCGGCGGCTTCCTCGCGTGATGACGTGACAGACGTTGACGGTTTTCGACCTGACAGGGCATCCGCATTGGAAGCAGTCGGCTCGGATACTGAATGATCGGATGAAACTGCCTCACGATCTGCTCCCCCCAGATGAATCCGCATGGAAACGGCGACGTCGAACCGCCCCGGATCATGGTCAAGGGATGTCTTGGCGGTGATTCCCAGATCGACCGGCAACGGGAGCACTCCCTTTGGCGACATCAGGCGGACGCCGGTGTGGGTCTCTTCGGTGTCATATTCTCCGAGGATGTGCAGCCAGTCGAACACCCGTAGCTCGGCGCCTCCGAAGACTCCTTCGAGGCGGTCCGGACCGGCACCATATCCGAGGCTGAGTCGGAGCGGGGCAAACGTCTGGGTGAGGACGCCATAGGTGGTCTGGAAATGGGTTGATCCGCCGCCCATGTCCTGAACGCCAACCCCCAGATGGGGCAGATAAGGGTAAAACCGCGACAGGGGGATGTGGACTTTGGCATTGGCGGACAGGTCCCGGATACCGTCGGGGTGCTCTTCGGTAAACCGTCCACCGACCTCCAAAAAGGGCAGAAAGCCAATTGAAAACAAATAGTTTTCAGCATCTGACAGGCGTCTCCGATTCGGCTCCAGATGATCCGAAAAGGTCAAATCCAGGGCTCCGATATCGGATACAAAAGCATTGGGGGTATTGAGGATGCCGGTATATCCCTGCACCGATTGGCCCGTCCTGAATTCAGCGGCCGAAGGAGACGCCATTGTCATCAGGAGAAGCACGGCTCCCATCCAAATCGTTTGTCGAGATCTTTTCATCGCTTCGCCTTTCTTCCCGATTCATTTAGGTTTCGTTTGGCCTCATTACATGAGCTCCTCTATCAGAATTAAAACCGTTTGACAAATGCTTCCTTAACCTATAAATATTTCTTTTTGTATTGTTTTAGGACGATACGCTGAGTTTTTCAAATCCTTTGATAATCATGAGGCTACGAGGCAATATGTTGAGATCTCAAATCATCAGTGTGCTCATTGGAGCCATTGTTGCCGGATGTTTGTTCATCGCTTCTTCTACCACCTTTGCCCAGAATTATGTGCTCCCTTCCAACCTGAAGGATTCACCCCGGCTTCGTGAGATGGTCCGTTCCGAAAACATATCGGATGAGACGGTTCAAGAAGGTGTCGAGGCATACAAAAAAGGGAAGGTTGATGGAAAACGCCTGGAGCAATACCAGAAAGAGCTGGACATGGGCACCCTGACGCCGGCGGAGATTGAAGCCGGGCGGAAGCTTTTCGAGGAAGGTGAGCAGACATTTCGGCAACAGAGGCGTGACCGGATTTACATCTACGGAAATGTCCATCAGCCGGGGGAATACCAGTACGTTGAAGGGATGCGCATCCTCGATGTGCTGCCGAGTATCGATAGCTTTAAAAAAAATACCTACTTCGAGTTTGCTTTGATTAAACGGTATCACCCCGCGCCAGAAAAAGCTTTACGGAAAGACGGAGAATCCGATGAAGCCGAGGTCCGTCAAAAGGATGGCGCTTTTTACACCGTCCGGAAGCAAGATCGAAGGCCAT
>CAYNGG010000007.1:12347-17009 GCA_964396575.1 uncultured Desulfobacteraceae bacterium
GTCCGTCAAAAGGATGGCGCTTTTTACACCGTCCGGAAGCAAGATCGAAGGCCATCGGTCAAGACGACGGCTGCTGGAGACCGTCAGGCCGAGCTGATCACGTTCGAGCTGGGACGGCTTTACTTTGCGGACGATGAGACTCAAAACCTGAAGCTGATGCCTCAAGATGAGATCTACATCTTCAGTGAAGATATGATCGCGGAAGCCAAAGACAAGCCGGACCATGAAAGGGAAGAAGCACCCGAAGACCCGTTTTTCCCCAAAACCCCGCCCCCCGAGCCGCCGGAGCTGGAAATTTTCGGTCACAACCTGTTCACCGCCGCCCCCACCACTTTCGCCCCGGTGGATTCGGTGCCCATTTCCAATGATTATCTCATCGGTCCGGGGGACACGATTCGGGTCCTCATGTGGGGCCGACTCGACGAATCCCACGAGCTGACCGTGGACAACGAAGGGGTGATACAATTTCCCAAAATCGGGCCACTTACCGTCATCGGGCTCACATTTGGCGAGCTCAAGGAGCTGATCCGCGATCGGGCCGAAGCCATCACCGGGGTCAACGTCAGCATCTCCATGGGTCGGCTGAAAACCCTCCAGGTCTTTATCCTGGGAGAGGTTGATACGCCGGGGATTTACACGGTCAGCTCCCTGTCATCGATCATGAATGCCCTCCTGTCCGCCGGCGGTCCCACCGAGCTCGGCAGCCTCAGACGAATTCAGCTCAAACGGCGGGACCAGGTGGTTGCGGCGCTGGACCTTTACGATTTTCTGCTGGAAGGCGATACAAGCTCTGACACTGCCCTGGCATCCGGCGATGTCATCTTCGTGCCTCAGGCGGGTCCCATGGTGGCGGTGTCCGGAAATGTCAAACGAGAGGCGATTTACGAGCTCAAAGATGACCGGACCCTCGATCGAGCGCTCAAGCTCGCTGGCGGTCTTTCGCCAGGTGCTTCGAACCAGAGAATCCAGATTCAGCGCGCATCCCAGAATCAATCTCAGGTTGTACTGGATATCACCGAAGCGGAGCTTAGGGAAAATCGTTCCGTTCCACTCCAGGACGGAGACCTGATTCGGGTTTTCTCCATCCACCCGGAGGCAGTCAACGCGGTTTACCTCTACGGAAACATTCGACGGCCCGGCCAATATGCGTTCAAGCCGGGACTTCGGATTCGTGATGTCATCCCCAGTCTCGATAGCCTGAAAAAAGAAACCCATTACGACTATGCGCTCATCAAGCGATATCGGTATGAAGATGCCCAGGCCGAGCTGATTCCCTTTGACCTGGGGCAGCTCCTCGTCAAGGGCGATGACAGCCAAAACCTCCCCCTGATGCCGCGAGACGAAATCTACATTTTCCCCAAGGAGATGTTCGAGGACCCGCCTGCCGCCACCGTTGAAGGTGAGATCCGAAATCCAGGGGAATACATCATCGATGACATGACCATCCGGGATCTGATTCTCAAAGCCGGAGATCTTACTCCAGACGCCTATATGGCCAAAGGCGAGCTGATCCGCCTGGACCCGGCCCGGAACCGGAAAACCATTTACTTTGACCTTGCCGCGGCCATGGCCAATGACCCGGCTCACAATCACCCCGTTCAAAACGAGGACAAAATTGTCATCCACTCCGTTCGGGAGCTGAATTGGGAGTCTTATGTGCTCATCGAGGGTGAGGTCAATAATCCCGGTCGATATCTTCTCAGCCAGGGAATGCGGCTTAAGGATTTGTTTTTCAAGGCGGGCAGTTTTACCCGAGACGCCCACCTGGAGATCGGCCATATCCGGCGGACCGCTCCCAACACCAGAGACTCGACTATCCACACGTTCAATGTCGAAAAGGCGGCGGCAGGGGACCCCGATCACAACCTGCTCCTTACGGACATGGACGAGGTAACGGTTCACAGCATTTGGGACTATCGAGAAAAATACACCGTTTCCATCCAGGGATTGGTTCGGCACCCCGGCGAATACCCTTATGCCGAAAATATGACCATTAAGAATCTCATCCTCCTGGCCGGCAATGTCCGGGATGCCGCCTATATGAAAGAGGCGGAGCTGGTCCGCTTTTCAATCGTCGATGGCCGCCGGGTGGAAACGTCCATCATCCGGTTTGACATTCACGAGGTGCTCAGCGGAAACCCGGACCACAACCTCACCCTGTCCCCCCTTGATGTCGTGACTATTAAAGAAATTCCCGATTGGTGGGATAAAAAGCAATCGGTGAGGATTTCGGGCGAGGTTCACTTTCCCGGAACATACCAGATCCGCAATGATGAGCGGTTGAGCGATGTCATCGAACGCGCCGGCGGATTCACTGAATATGCATATCTTCGGGGTGCCGTCTTTACCCGGGAATCCGTGCGAAAAGTTCAACAGTCCCGGTTGAACGAAATGCTGGACAAGCTGGAGCTGGAAATCGCGAGGCTCTCTTCCAAGGAAGTTCAAGAATCCCTCTCCGAGGATGATTTGAATGCTCAGCAGCAGTTTGTAGAATCCCAGAAGGCGCTAGTGGAAAAGCTCAGTGACACCCGGGCCACCGGTCGAGTCGTGGTCTCCCTGAAGCCTTTGGAAAAATTCCGAAGCCATAGCACGGATTTGGCTCTCGAAGGCGGCGATACGCTCCATGTGCCCAAACGGCCACATACCGTCAACGTGGTGGGCGCCGTCCATAACCCCACAGCCCTTCTATACAGCCAGGAAGCGGTTGAGCTTCAACACTATCTGGATCTCACGGGAGGACCTACGGACAACGCCGACGAAGATCTGATGTACATCATCCGAAGCGACGGCACGGTGGTCAGCAAGATGAGCGAGAGGTCTTGGTGGCGCCGTTTTGAAAGCACTGAGCTTCACCCCGGCGATACCATTCTGGTGCCGGAAAAGGTTACTCGGACCAGTCTGATGCGCGATACCAAGGATATCACTCAAATCCTCTATCAGATCGCCGTGACCGCCGGCATTACCGTTACCCAGATTTTTTAAACCCGAGCCTCACTGAAATGCCCATGTCAACCAAAGAATATCCGTATATCAACGCGCCCCAGAGTCCTTATGACCTGCCCCCCCTGAGCCGGCAGGAGGATGAGGTGAGCTTCCTGGATCTCATCCTTGTTTTCGTCAAGCATAAGCGACTCATCCTGGGAATGGTCTTTTTCGCCGGCTTTCTTGCCGTCAATATCAGCCTGGGCCAGGAGAATCTCTACCGGTCCGAGGCAACCATAGCTCCGCGTAAAGTTCAGCGGGGAGTATCCGCCTACTCAGCGTTTGGGGCGTTGGGCGGATTCGTGGCCAATCAGGTTGGCCTGAATACCGGCGGCAGCCTGGATCGGATGGAGATCGTTTTGAACAGCCGCGAGCTGACCATGCGGGTCATTGAAAAGTACCAACTGATGCCCGTTATCTTCCCGGAACGAGGCGGAACCGTCCGAAAACGCTCTCCCCTTGCCATACTCCTGTCCGCCGGGGAGTCGGAGTCCAAAGCGCCCGGGGGAGGCTATCAGCCCTCCTTACAGGATGCCTACCAGCGTATGCGGGGTAGTCTTCAGGTCAATGCGGACAAGATGATACAAACCATTCAAATTGGATATGTGCATCCCGACCCATGGACCGCTCATCGGATTGTCTCCTACTATCTCACGGAGCTCAGCGAAACTCTTCGGGGCGAAGTCCTTCATGATGCCGAGGAAAACAAGCGGTTCATCCGGGAGCAGATCGACCGGACCAATGATATTCTCCTGAAAGAAAAGCTTTACACCATGCTTGCCAACGAGATCGAAAAAGAGATTTTTGCACGGGCCCAGACCTATTTCAGCTTTATTGTCCTTGATCAGCCGATCGTTCCGGATCGGAACAAAAAGGTTGGGCCGAGACGGGGAAAATTCTGCGTGTTTTTTGTTGCCGCGGCCTTTTTTGTCGCGGTGGTCATTGCTTTTGTGAAGGAATTTCTCCACCGTGCCCGCCAAAAGGACCCGGCTCGATATGGACGCCTTGTCCGGGGACTTCGGCTCCGCAAGGCACGCCGCTCCGCGTGAAGCCTATCGTCCGCACCGGACTCGAGCGTTTCCTCGATGACCCGCCAGGCTGGCTTTCCGGGGCCCGCCTGGGGTTGCTCTGCAATCCGGCGTCGGTGGACCGGTCCTTCCGCCATGCCCGGGAGCGGATCTCCGACCGGCTGCCCGGCCGGCTGGAGGCTCTGTTTTCGCCTCAGCACGGGTTTTTCGCGGAAAAGCAGGACAATATGATCGAGTCGGACCACGCCGTGGATCCGGTGCTCGACATCCCCGTTTTCAGCCTTTACGGCGAGACGCGGATTCCCACGCCGGAGATGTTCGACGCCATCGACGTACTTCTTGTCGATCTACAGGATGTGGGCACCCGGGTTTATACCTTTATTTACACCCTGTCCTACTGCATGGAAGCGGCCGCCCGGCTCGGACGACAGGTGGTGGTCCTGGATCGCCCCAACCCGGTTGACGGTCTGACCGTGGAGGGCAATCTCCTGGCGAAAGGGTGGGAATCCTTTGTGGGACGCTACCCCATCCCCATGCGGCACGGATTGACCATCGGCGAGCTGGCCCGGCTCTTCAACGGCCCATTCGGCATCGGCTGCCATCTGACGGTCATCCCCATGACCGGGTGGCGGCGGGAGATGACCTTTTCCCA
>CAYNGG010000007.1:17109-29264 GCA_964396575.1 uncultured Desulfobacteraceae bacterium
CTTTTCCCAGACCGGACTGCCCTGGGTGGCTCCGTCGCCCAACCTGCCAACACCGACTTCCGCCGCCGTCTATCCCGGCGGGGTCCTCTGGGAGGGAACTAACATCTCCGAGGGAAGAGGTACCACTCAGCCGTTCGAGCGATTCGGGGCGCCGTTTCTGGACCCCGAGCGGATTCTGGCCGAGTTGGACGGCCCTCAACAACCGGGGGCGATTCTCCGGCGGGATGCCTTCGAGCCCACCTTCGGGAAATGGCGGGGGCGGCTTTGTCAGGGGTTTCAAATCCACATCACCGACCCGGCCCGCTTTCGGCCTTACACCCTGATTCTTTCTCTTTTGGGGATCATCCTGAAGCATTACGGCGATCCGTTCCAATGGAGACCACCGCCCTACGAGTATGAGCACCGCCGCCTTCCCTTCGACTTGATTACCGGTGATCCGGCCGTTCGCCAGCACCTGGAGGCATCCGGGGACATCGAGACGCTGGTGGCCTCATGGCAGCCGGATCTCGAGGCTTTCGAATCGATGCGCCAATCGGTATTTCTGTATCACTGACATCCGCTTATCCGATCTTCGGGGGCGCCTTCTTCCGAGACAGTGATGCCTGTTGGCCATCATCCATGCTCATCGCGATTTTTCTTGACAAGTGTCGGCCAGATCGATAGTCAATGTTTTTTTGGGGTGCGGTCAAGCCGACGCGCTCCCAATGTTTTCCGACCAGCCGAGCCCCGACCCGCCGGGCGGCTCATTAGATTCCGTCAACCCCCAAGGAGAGACCGGCCATGAAAGAATGCGAGCTTTTGCAAAGTTGCGGTTTCTTCAAAAGATACAGCACAATGGAGGACCCGATCCGCCGGCGCGTCATCCGGCAGTTCCGCAAAGGTCCCATGATGGAGCAATGTGCCCGCAAGCGGTATCACCGGGATCACGGCGAGCCTCCCCCCGACGAAATGATGCCCAGCGGCCGGTTCGACCGGTAGGGGCGACCGGCCGGTCGCCCATACAACACACCCCCGGACAACGTCAAGGGCCTCTCCCCCATTTCGACCGCCATGGGGGTTTGCCGCTTCCCGATCACCCAATTGTCCAACAGCCGGAGATCGTCCTATGTACGTGCCAAGATATATGTTTTTCGTTAAAGGTGTCGGCGTCAACCGGGAGAAGCTCTCATCCTTTGAGTACGCCCTCCGGGAGGCCGGCATCGCTCACCTCAACCTGGTGACCGTCTCGTCGATTTTCCCTCCCCATTGCCGGATCATCACCATTGAAGAGGGGTTGTCCCGGCTGGAGCCCGGGGAGATCACTCACTGCGTCATGGCCAAGGAGCAGAGCAAGGAGCCCGGCCGTCGGCTGGTATCGAGCATCGGGCTGGCCCTGCCATCGGAAGAAGCGCGATACGGGTATCTTTCGGAGCACCACGGATTTGGCCAGACCCAATTGGAGGCCGGCGAATACGCCGAAGATCTGGCCGCGTCCATGCTGGCCAACACCCTCGGCATCGAGTTCGACCCGGACAAGGACTATGACGAGCGCCGGCAGGTCTATCAGATGTCGGGCAAGATCGTCGAATCCCAGCACATCAGCCAGGCGGCGCTGGGCGCCGAAGGCAATCTCTGGACAACGGTTCTCGCGGCCGCCGTCTTCGTCAAGTAAGGTGGCACCGCCGGAATTCATCCCTTTCGGCGGGGATGAGGTGACGCCGATTGATCCGGAATCGGCCGAGATCGTCGTCCTGCCCATCCCCTATGAGCGAGATCCATCTTACGGCACCGGCTCTCAGGATGGCCCGTTTTACATCCTCCAGGCATCGACCCAGCTCGAGCGGATTGATGAGGAGACCCTCAGCGTCTGGGGTGATCTGAAGATCCACACGGATCCGCCTCTGATGCCAACGGGAACGCCGGAGTGGGCGGTTATGGAGATGAAATCGGCGGCGGTTCGGCATCTCTCCGAAGGCCGCCGGGTACTCTGCCTCGGGGGCGACCACGCCATTTCCATCGGCCCCATCCTGGCTGCGGCCGAATCCGTTTCCGAATTGGGCCTGCTCTGGATCGATGCTCATCTGGACCTGCGCGACTCCTGGAACGGCAGCCGGTATAACCATGCCTGTGTCATGCGGCGGGTGATCGAGGAAACTGGTATTCCCGTCATCCCGGTGGGTACCCGGTCGGTGGCCCCGGAAGAGCTTGCGGCCGCCGAACACCATCGCATTCGACCCGTTTACGCCCACGCCATCGACCCCCTCGATTCGTCCTGGATTCGCGGGGTGGTTGACGCCCTCCCCGAGCACGTTTACCTCTCCATCGACCTCGACGGCCTTGACCCGGCCGTTGTTCCCGGCACCGGGACCCCGGAGCCCGGGGGACTCTCCTACCGTCAGGTCGTCTCCCTCATCGCGGCTCTGGGGAAACACCGGACGGTGATTGCCGCCGACCTCACGGAATTAGCCAAGATCCCCGGCTCCCAGGTTTCCGAATACACCGCCGCCCGACTTGCCGCCAAAATCTTCGTCCACTGCTTTACCCCATAAAAAAGGGGCTCGGAACATAGCTCCGAACCCCTGAAACGATCGTACGGAAGCGGGCCGCCCCGACATCGGGGCAGCCCGCTGTGCTTTGATGGATCGTTAGAACAGACCGGTAACCTTGCCGCTCTCGGTATCGACGTCCACCCGACGGAAGGCCGGGTTGGAGCCGGTGCCGGGCATCAGCGAGATGGTTCCCGCGCAGGGGCAGAGGAACTTGGCTCCGGAATAAATGAGCACGTCGCGGATGGGCAGCCGCCAGCCCTTGGGCACGCCCTTGAGTGTCGGATCGTGGGTGAGGCTGAGGTGGGTTTTGACCATCATGGTGGTGTAGTCGTCGTACTTGCTGTCGGCCTCGAGCATCTTGGCCTTGGCCGCGGCTTCCGGCTGCCAGTCAACGCCATCGGCTCCGTAAACCTCACGGGCGATCTGATCAACCCGATCCCGCAGCTTCATCTCTGTGGGATAGAGGAACTTGAACTCGCTTTCTTCGTTACAGGCGTCGATCACGGCATCAGCGAACTCGAGGGCTCCTTCGCCGCCCTTCTCCCAGTGCTTCGATTCGGCGCAGCGAGCCCCGGCGGCCTCGGCTGCCTTCCGGACGATGTTGCACTCCTCGTCGGTGTCGGTGTAGAAGCGGTTGATGCAGACCACCGGGTTGATGCCGGATTTCCGGATCACGTTGATCATGTGGACCATGTTCTCGATGCCCTTTTCCACCAGGCCGAGGTTTTCGGTCTTGTACTCATCCGGCATGGCGATCCCCGGCGTGACCTTGGGTCCGCCGCCGTGCATCTTCAGAGCGCGGATGGTGGTGGTCAGAACGGAGACATGGGGCTTCAACCCGCTGTAACGGCACTTGACGTTCCAGAACTTCTCGAAGCCGATGTCGGCCGCGAATCCGGACTCCGTGACGTGGTAGTCGAACAGCTTCAGGCCGATCCGGTCGGCGATGATGGAGGACTGCCCCACGGCGATGTTGGCAAACGGCCCGGCATGGACCATGCAGGGCTGATACTCGGCGGTACACATCATGGTGGGGTTGATGGTATTCCGCATCCAGGCGGTCATGGCGTTGCCCACCTCGAGGTCACCGGTGGTCACCGGCTTGCCGCTCTTGTCAAAGGCCACGGTGATGTTGTTGAGCTTCTCCTTGAGGTCGGCCAGGTTCCGGACGATGGAAAGAATGGCCATGCACTCGGAAGAGACGGCGATCCCGAACTTCGACTGCATGGTAAAACCATCGAAGCGGCCGCCAAGGCCGATGACGATGTTCCGCAGGGCCTGAGCGCAGTAGTCGATGATCCAGCCCATCTCCACCCGGGTCGGATCGATGTCGAGGCGGGCCATCTTGGTGAGCCGCTGGAGCTGCTCATCATTGTAGTTTCGCTCATGCTGCATCCGAGCGGTCAGCGCCACCATGGCCAGGTTGTGAGCGTTCATGATGTCGTTGATGTCGCCGGTGAGACCCAGTGAAAACTCGGTCATGGGGATGAGGAGAGAGTTTCCGCCGCCGGCCGCCGTTCCTTTCACGTTCATGGTCGGTCCGCCCGAGGGTTGCCGGAGGGCGCCGCCGACATTGACCCCGCGCATGCCCAGACCTTCCATCAGACCACAGGAGGTGGTGCTTTTGCCCTCACCCAGGGGGGTCGGGGTGATGGCGGTCACCTCGATGTATTTGCCGTCGGGCTCATTTTGGAGCCGGTTCATAATCTTGAGGAAGTCGAGCTTGCCCAGGCGTCCCATGGGCAGCATCTCGTCTTTGTCCAATCCCAGCTTTTCCACCCACTGATCAGGGGTCGGCATGTTGGGTTCCGCTGCCTCGGAAATCTGCCAGTCTGCCATTTTCGTCGCATCGTAAGCCATCGAGTCTTCTCTCCTTTGTCTGTTGGGTTCCTCATGTTGTTGGAGACCATATTTCCGCCCGCCCCATGCTGAACGGGCCTCCGCCTTTTAAAGCACTCTCTTTATCACGATCTTTTCAGATGATCAAGAGATATCCCCGAAGAAAAATCCCCGTTTTGAAGCTGATGCAATTGATGGTAGAAACCGCCCTTGGCCATAAGCTCGGCGTGGGTCCCGGACTCCCGAATTCGGCCCTGGTAGAGGACAATGATCCGGTCCGCGCTCCAGGCGGTGCTCAGCCGGTGAGCCACGATGATCGCCGTCCGCCCCCGCATCAGCCGGGCGAGGGCTTCCTGAATCCGGGCTTCCGTATCCGAATCAATATAAGAAGTGGCCTCGTCCAGGATGATCAGCTCCGGGTCCCGGGCAAAGGCCCGGGCAATGGAGAGAAGCTGACGCTCCCCGCTGGAGATCGATGCCCCGCCCTCAGATAACGATGTATCGACCCCCTGAGGCAGCCGGTCCAACAATCGACTGCAATTGGCGGCATCCAGAATCTTGCCCAGGGCATCTTCATCCATGGACACCCCCTGGAGCACGTTCTCGCGGATCGTCCCCGAAAAGAGATACGGGTCCTGGGTCACCAGAGCCATCCGGTTGCGGAGATCGGCCGCCGGAACCCGCCGGATGTCAACTCCGTTGATCCGGATCAGCCCATTCTGAGGCTCATAGAAACGCATGAGGAGGTTGATCAGCGAGGTCTTTCCCGAACCGGTGGGGCCGACCAGGGCCACTGTCTCCCCGGCCCCCATGGCAAAGGTGATCTCCTCCAGGACCGGCTCATCCTTCAGGTATCCGAAGGAGACCCCTTCGACCTCGACCGAGGTAATCCGCCTTCCCGGCAGGTCGGCCCGGGCCTGGTCCGCCGGCGGATCGGGAATCCGGTCCCGGCTGTCAAAGATCAGAAAGATTCGCTCGGCCGAAGCCATGGCATTCTGCATGATGTTGTACTTCTCGGCAATGTCCCGAATGGGCCGGAAAAACATTTTCATATAGGAGATAAAGGCCACCAGCTCGCCCAGGGTGATCCGGTCCTGTAAGACCGAGGTCCCGCCATAAAAAATCACCACCGCGATGGCCACCGACCCGAGGAGCTCGATGAGCGGCATGAAGACGGCAAAGACCCGGATCTGCCGCATCCCGGCCAGGTAGTTTTCGTGGTTGAGCCGCTGGAACCGGTCGTAGTTGCGACGCTCCTGACGGAAAGTCTGAAGCACGCGAATGCCGCCGATGGTTTCGGAAAACCGGCTGTTGATCTCGGCCACCTTGATCCGCAGCTCCCGGAACGCCCCCCGGGCCTGCCGGGCAAACAAAAAGGAAGCGTAGAGGACGAACGGCAAGACCGCAAAGGAAACCAGGGCCAGGCGCCACTGGATGCTCAAGAGGACCACGGCGATCCCGGCCAGAAGGGCCAGGTCCTTGAACAGAAAGGCGATCACCGAAACGAACAGCTCGTACATGTTCTGAATGTCATTGGTGGCCCGGGTCACCAGCCGCCCCACCGAATTCCGGGTGAAAAAGGCCATGGAGAGGTTCTGGATATGGGCGAAGAGGTTGAGCCGAAGGTCGCGCATGATCCGTTGCCCCATTACTTCCATGAGCATCATCCGGGAAAAGTTGAGGCCGACCTCCATCACGATCAGGACCACGAACAACATAGCCAGCCGGGCTACTCCGGACAGATCATCCCGACGGAGCCGGGCCCGGTCGTCCCGGTTAATCCGGGAAAGGTCCGAATAGGTGATCCGGAGCTTCCCCCCATCCGTCGCTTCGAACAGGCCGGGATATTTTTCCGCCACGGCCCGGACGTCCGGGTCGGACGGGTCCACAATCAGGGACCGGGAACGGCCGGCGGCTTCTTTCCCTTCCACCGACTGGGGCACGATGTGCCGGTCGATGGCGACCTTGGTCACGTAGGGAACCGCAAGCTCGATCCCGGTGACCAGAAAAATCAGGACCACCGAGATGAGAAAGAGGCCCCAGTAGGGCCGGGCATAGGGCAACAGGCGGCCCATGAGGCGGAGATCATAGGGCTTGCCGAGCTTTTCTTCTTCGAAATACCCGAAATCATGCATGAAGCGCCGCCTCCATCTCCTGGAGCCGATAGGTTCGGGCGTAGTAGCCGTCCGCGGCCATCAGCTCGTCATGGGTTCCGGATTCGGCGATCCGCCCCGCCCGGAGACCGATGATCCGGTCGGCAAACCGGAGAGCGGACAATCGGTGGGAGGCGATGAGGACCGTCCGGTCCCGGGCCGTCTCCCGGATTGTCGTGATGATCCGATGGGCGGTGGCCGCGTCCACCTGACTGACCGGATCATCGAGCAGGAGTACCGGCGCGTCCCGGAGCAAAGCCCGGGCCAGACCGATCCGCTGCTTCTGACCGCCGGACAGGGAGATCCCCTTTTCTCCCACCACCGTGTCGAACCCGGCGGGAAACTGGCGGATGGTCTCCATGAGCGCCGCCCGTTCGGCGGCCCGGACCAGGGCCGGCTCATCCACCGACGGGTCCCCGAAGGCGATGTTTTCCCGGATCGTCCCGGCAAACAGAAAGGGCTCCTGGGGCACGAGGGCAATTCCGGCCCGGAGGTCGGCCAGCCGGAGCCGCCGGACATCGACCCCATCCATCCGGAGCACGCCCCCGCTGAGGTCATACATCCGGGGGATCAGGCCCAAAAGGGCACTCTTGCCGCTGCCGGGCGGGCCGACGATCCCCAGGGTCTCGCCCGGGGCGATGGAAAGGTCGAGGTCCTCGATCACCGGCACTTCCCGCTCTTCGGCGGGAAAGGCAAACCGGACCCCGACCAGCTCGATCTCCCCCCGAAGCCGGGGGACCGGCCGGGCATCGGGGGCATCGGCCACATCGGGTGCGGTCCGCAGAATCCGATGGACCCGCTCGAGGGAAGCCTTGCCCCGCTGAACGAGGTTGGTCAGCCAGCCCAGGGCCATCATGGGCCAGGTGAGGAGAGCCAGGTAGTTGATGAACGCGACAAAGTCGCCCGGCGTGATCACCCCGGTGATGGTCTGCCGGCCCCCCAGGTAGATGACGATGGTCAGGCTCAGGTTGGAGAAAAAGACCATCATCGGAAAGAGGGCCCCGGTATAGCGAACCAGGCTGATGTTCTTCCGGATGTAGTCTTCGGAAGCCTCGGCCAGGGCCGACAGACTCGCCGCCTCACGGTTGTAGGCTTTGATGATCCGGATGCCGGCGAACCGCTCCCGGACCACCTCCGTCATCTCCGAAAAGCTCGCCTGAACCCGGCTGTACCGCCGGTGCATCCGGCGGCTGATAATCCGGGTCCCGATGACGATCAGCGGCATGGGAATCAGCACGAAGGCGGTCAGCCGGAGGTTGATGTAAACCATGAAGCAGATGGCGGCGGACCCCAGAAAGACCGCATCGGTGAGCGCCACCAGCCCCATGCCGGTGGCCATTCGGATGTGGTTGATGTCGTTGGTGGCATGAGCCATGAGGTCACCCGTGCGGGTCCGGTCGAAATACCCCGGCGACAGGGTCTGGAGGTGCCAGAACAGTTGGTTCCGGATACCCTCCTCCACCCGGCGGGAGAGCCCGATGAGACACCACCGCCAGAAATAGCGGCCCACGGCGATGGCCGCCGCCAGCCCCACGATCCAGCCGCCATACCTCAACAGCCCCGTCCACTCGATCTGGAAGGCGGTGAGATCGTCCACGGCCCATTTGATCACCCGGGGGATGATGAGCTGAAACACATCCACGGTCATCAGGCAGGCCAGCCCGATGACAATCCGGAGCCGGTTTTCAACAAAATAGGGTTTGATAAGGTGGAACGCGCTCATGAATTTCCCAAGCCTTTGGTACTAGATTTGCCCTCCAAAACGAGGTCGGGATTGTGTACACCAAAAGCGGGGCCGGGTCAAACCGTCGGAAGGCGGGGTGGAATGAAAAACGGCCCGTCGTGATCGAATTGAGCACGGCGGGCCGTCGTGTGAGGCAGTGAGCTAGTCTCGGATGGTTTTTTTGAAATCGGGAACCGTCTCCGGGCGGTCCCGGACCATGTACCGGGCATCGCCGTCCCGCCGGGTGACGTTCTCATAGACCCCGTCATCCCGGCGGACGAGCTTGGTAAAGCCGTGGTCTTTAAGCTCGCTGTCGGTCTTCGGGGTGGCGATGGCTACCCGGGAGAGGATCTTTCGAACCGGTCCCTTGCAGCGGGGACAGACGGCAAGGGGCGGGTCGCTGAGAGATTGCCGGACCTCGAACGTCCGCCCCCGCTCGCACGGTTCATCGATATGTTCGTACTCGTAAGTCGGCATGTCGGGCGTCTTCGACTCCTTCTCGGGCTTTTTGAGTGATCATCGCCTCGGTGGTCGGCATGATGCCCGAGACGGAAGCGACGTTTTGGACCGCGAACCGGACCACGTGACCGAATGACGGGCCGGCGGCCCGAACGGCCGCCGGCCGGGGTCTATGTCTTATCCCGCGTTGACGGCGATCTTCCTCGGCGTGGCCTTTTCGACCTTGGGCAGAATAAGCCGAAGGACGCCATCTTTGAGGGTAGCATCGATTTTGGGCTGGTCAATCACCTCGGAAAGTGTGAACTGGCGGAAGTATTTCCCGATGGGATACTCCCGGAAAATCCCCACTTCCTCGGGCCCCTCGGGCGACGCCACATCGCCTTCGACGGTCAGGGTGTTATCCCGGAGGTCAATGTTGAGACCGTCAGCCTTGACCCCCGGCATGTCGGCCAACAGGGTCAACGCTTTTTCCGTCTCGAAGATGTCCACGGCTGGGGTGAAGGTTATGCCCGGTCTCGTCCGCTCGGCGGGGGTGGTTACCTCTTTTTTCTCCTGCGCCTGAAGCGCCTGGGTATTTTCAGCCATCTGAATCCCTCCTTTCAAAAAGGGCTGGGTTATGTCTATTTGACGCTGATCTGCCTGGGCTTGGCGGTCTCGGCCTTGGGCAATGTCACGGTGAGCACGCCGTTTTCACAGCTTGCGGACACTTTGTCCCCATCGACATCGCCGGGGAGGCTGACCATCCGCTGGAACCGGCCGGCATCCCGCTCCCGTCGATGGTATTTGGCGTCCTTGTCCTCCTGGTCGAGCTTCCGTTCGCCGCTGATGGCCAGGCTTTTGCCGGTCAGGGAAATGTCGAGGTCATCGGCCTTAATGCCCGGCAGCTCGGCGCGGACCCGATAGGTTTCCTTGTCCTCGGTGACATTGATGAGAGGAAAGACACCGGCGGCCGCCCGTCCCGGGCTGCTGCTGGTCGCGCCTTCAAACAGTCGCTCCATCTCGTTTCTCATCCGCTCAAGCTCCGCAAAGGGGTTTGTGCCCCGGGTCGGATAATCATACAATCGTCTCACGAACATGGCGAATCCCTCCTTATGCGTTCGATAAATCTGAGTGATCTTATATTCGGTTCCGTCCTGAACCTGCCAAAAATCTAATCACCAGGGAGAGTCCGTCAAGGGCGTAAACGCAATTTTTATCGATTATATCAAACGGTTATATTGATGCGCGCATAAGAATAAAGGTAATCACCGCCGGTTGTCCGTCAAGGGGGTGCCGAAGTTTAGCATCAATTTTGCATACCTCATGGCCGGGTGGGCTGATGGACCCGCCGGAATTCCGAAGCGCCATGGGTCCATTCGCCCGACCGGACGCCGGCGGCCGTCGCCAGGCCCGCCAACCCGCCGCCGAAGTCGCTTGACACCTTACCCGGTTTTTTCTATCCTCAATTTTTCGATGGACGCGACGAGCGAATCCAACGTTTCCATCCTGATAGCTGATGCGTAACAGAATATGGAAAAGCACCATGAAATTGCCAACAACGCCTCCGGCTGACCAGACAGAATCCCCCCGGCGCTACGAGGTCGGGCCGCCGGCCGATACCCGGGTCGCCCCGTATGACCCGGTGGCCCGGTTTTTGGCCGAGATCCGCCGCTACCCGCTCCTGAGCCGTGAGGAGGAGCGGGAGCTGGCGTTGCGCTATCAGGAGACCGGCGACCCCGAGGCCGCCTATACCCTGGTCACCTCCAATCTCCGGCTGGTGGTCAAGATCGCTCTCCAGTTCCAGCGGGTCTGGATGCAGAACCTGGCCGACCTGATCCAGGAAGGAAACATTGGGCTGATGATGGCGGTCAAGAAGTTCGACCCCCACAAGAACGTCAAATTTTCCTACTATGCCTCCTTCTGGATCAAAGCATACATCCTCAAATTCATCATGGATAACTGGCGGCTGGTGCGGGTGGGGACCACTCGGGGGCAGCGGAAGCTCTTTTATCGCCTGAAAAAGGAAAAGCAGAAGCTCATCGACGAGGGGTTCGACCCTCAGCCGCGGCTCCTGTCGGAAAAGCTCGGGGTGCCCGAGGAGGAGATCGTGGAGATGGCCGGGCGGCTGGACGGCGCCGACGTCTCCCTGGACGCCCCGGTGTCCGACGGGTCTGACACCGACCGGATGAGCTTCCTGGGCGACGAGGGCGCCGACTCCATCGAGGAGCTGGTGGCGGACAAGGAGGCCACGTCGATTCTCCGGGACCACCTCCCCCGTTTCGAGAAAACCCTTACGGAGCGGGAGCGCCGGATCTTCCATGACCGCATCCTTGCCGACAATCCGATGACCCTTCAGGAAATCGGCGACCGCTACGGGATCTCCCGGGAGCGGGTTCGGCAGGTGGAGCGCGGCATCATGAAGAAGGTGACCGGCTTTTTCAAGGACAAGCTGGCCGACTCAGCCGGCACCGATGCGCCGGGGTGATCAGCAGGCGGATTGGACGGCTGCACGCTCCTTCATTTACGCCTTGCCCAGCACCATGGACAAGAGCGCCATCCGGACATACATTCCATATTGCATCTGCCGGAAGTAGGCGGCCCGGGGATCGCCGTCCACCGCCAGGTCGATCTCCCCGACCCGGGGCAGCGGGTGCATGAGAATCATCCGTTCCCCGGCGTCGGCCATGGTCTCGGGGGTGATGACGTAGGCCTCCTTGACATCTTCATATTCGGCCGGGTCGGCGAACCGCTCCTTTTGAACCCGGGTCACATACAGGACGTCGGTGTCGGCCAGCACGGGGGCCAGGGTCTCGCATTCCCGCTGGCTTATGCCCTTTTCCCGGAGACCGGCCACGATCTCCGGAGGCATGGCCAGCGCTTCCGGGGAAACATAGTTGAGCCGGACGTCGAACAGGGAGAGCAGCCGGGCGAGGGAATGGACCGTGCGGCCGTACTTGAGGTCCCCGAGGAGGGTGACCGTCAGGCCATCGGCCCGGCCGAGCTCGCTGATGATGGTAAACAGGTCCAACAGAGCCTGGGTCGGGTGCTCGCCGATCCCGTCGCCGGCGTTGATCACCGGCTTCCGGCAGTATTCGGCCGCCAGGGCCGAGGCCCCGACATCGGGGTGGCGGAGAACGATGACATCGGCGTAACACTCGAGAGTCCGCACCGTATCGGGTAGGGATTCGCCCTTCGAGACCGACGAATACTGGACGTTGTTGATGGGGATCACGCTCCCGCCCAGCCGCTCCATGGCCGACATGAACGACGACGAGGTCCGGGTGGAGGACTCGTAGAAGAGGCTGGCCATGATTTTCCCCTTGAGGAGATCAAAGGAGCCGACCCGGGCGACCATCTCGTTCATCTCGTGGGCCACGCCGAAAATGTATTCCAGGTCGGTCCGGCAGAACTGATCCACCGAAAGGATGTCTTTTCCGTAAAAAGGCGCGTTTCGCTGGTCGCCGAATGGCAGAT
>CAYNGG010000008.1:0-26665 GCA_964396575.1 uncultured Desulfobacteraceae bacterium
ATTACGTCAACGGGGAGCTGGAAGCGGCGGTGGCGGCCGGGCGAAAGGCCCTCGCCGCCGCCGGCCGGGATCGGGCCTATTTCGAGGAACAGTTGGAGAAATTCAAGTGGGCGGTTCGAGCACAATCGGGGGAAGCCATTTAGCCAATGCAGACCTTCTTGACCTGCATCATGTCGGTGGCCCCCTTGAAGACCTTGGCCACGCCATCCTGCTTGAGGGTCCGCATCCCGTCCCGGATCGCCTGAGTCTGAAGCTCCTTGACCCGGGCCTGGGTCTGGATGAGCTTTTTCTGCTCGTCGGTGCCCAGCAGGAGCTCGTGGATGCCCATCCGACCCCGGTACCCGGTGTTGTTACACTTCGCGCACCCTTCCGGCTTGTAAAGGGTGGCCTCCTTCCGGGTGATTCCGATATCCTTTTCGAAGTAGTCCTGCCCGTATTCCCGAACGAGCATGTCGAACTCTTCCTGGTCTGGGGTATAAGGCTTTTTGCAGTCCTTGCAGAGGGTCCGCAACAGCCGCTGGGCCATAATCCCCAGGACCGCGTCGGCAAAGTTGAAGGGGTCCATCCCCATGTCCAGGAGCCGGGTGATACTCTCCGGGGCGCTGTTGGTGTGGAGGGTGGAAAAGACCAAGTGACCGGTGAGGGAGGCCTCGATGCCGATGGAGGTGGTCTCCTTGTCCCGCATTTCACCGACCATGATCACGTCGGGGTCGGCCCGGAGAAAGGCCCGCATGGCGGCGGCGAAGTTGAGGCCGATCTTGGGCTGCATCTGAACCTGACGTAATCCTTTTTGGGTGATTTCCACCGGGTCCTCGGCGGTCCAGATTTTCCGGTCCACAGTGTTGATGATCTTCAGGGCCGAGTGAAGCGTGGTGGTCTTACCCGATCCGGTCGGGCCGCAGACGAAAATAATCCCGTAAGGCTGATTGATGATCTCCCGGAATTTCTCGCCGTTGAACTTCGAAAACCCGAGACTGTCGAAAGGGATGGGCTCGCCGGCGGCCAGAATACGCATGACGATGTCTTCCATCCCGCCCTGGGTGGGGACGGTGGCGACCCGGAGCTCGATGTCGAGGGCACCGTACTTCTTGAACGGGATCTTGCCGTCCTGGGGCTTCCGGCGCTCGGCGATGTCGAGCCCGGCCATGATCTTGATCCGGGAGGCCATGGCGCTGCGGTAACTGTACGGAATCGCCATGGGATAGAGCTGGCAGGAGCCGTCTATCCGGGTCCGGATTTTGACATCATCCTTGCCGGGCTGCGGCTCGATATGAATATCCGAGACGTTGGAATGGAAAGAGTCGATGATGATCTTGTTGACCAGCTTGACCACCGCGCTGCTCTCTTCACTGACGAGGTTGTCTTCGCTTTCATCGTCGCCCCCGTCATCCATCCCCTTCATCAGCTCGTCGGAGATGGCGTCGATATCGAAATCGGTGGGCTCGGGCTTCTTTTGGCTCTTCTTCTTGCCGTCGGTGAAGAGGGCGATGAAGTCGAGGATATCGTCTTTGGTGGCGACAAAGAACTCCAGCGGGTTGTTGGGGAAAACCGACTTGATCCCCCCGATCTTCTGGAAGTTCTGAGGGTCGTCGATGGCGATGACGATCTTGCCGCCCTCACTCCGGAGAGGAACCCAGAGATTGGTCTTCATGAAGGGGACCTTGAGCCCCTTCATCAGATCGGTGGGGACCTGGTAGTTTTCGTCGTACTCCACCGCCGGCGCCCCGTAATACTTCCCGATCGACTCCACCACGTCCTTTTTGGGGACACTGAAGCTCTCGATGAGGACCTTTTCAACGCTCTTACGGGTCCGGATGGCCTCGTCCATGGCCTTTTTCAGGTCCTTGGGCGAGATCAGGTGCTTCTGGAGCAGGTGGGTGTACTTGTTGTTCGACTGGCGCTGGGACTTTTTCAGGTTGTGGAGGCCGATGCCGATGATCTTGGCCAGCTCGGTTCCAGCCTTTTCGTCCATCTTGGAAAAGGGGGTGCCGTCCTTTTTGTTGATGAGCTGGATGGCTCCCATGAGATATCTCTGAAAAAAGACCGGGATGGCCAGCACCTGCTTGGTGGTGAAACCGGTCTTCTGGTCCCAGGTCTTGTCGAACTTCAGCTCGGGATCGAGCTTCGCCAGCTCCTGATCATCATAGACGTTGGCGATGTTGACCATCTTCTGCTTGTGAGAGGCGTACCCGGCGATGCTCTCCGAGGAGACCTTGATCCGGATCTCCTTGACCTCATTGCCGGATTTGAACTGGGAGATCAGCTCCCGTTTTTCCCCGTCGAGGACGTAGATGGTCATCCGTTCCGCCCCGAACAGCGCCGTAATATCATCAATGAGGCTGACCAGGATCTCGTTTAAATTCTTGGCGGAATAGATTTTGCCGGCGATCTTCTGGAGCTGGATCTTGAACTGCATCTCGGCCTTGGGCTGTCGGCCGGCCGGCTCTGAGACCTTCAGATGGGTCACATTCCCCTTCGGCGCCGCCCCCCCGGGGCCGCCCTCAGCCTTGAGGGCGCGGACGTTGGGGACTCTGGGCTTTGTCGTGGTGGCCATATCGAATTATCCTAACCTGCGTCGATGGCTTGGGTAGTATTCAATCTCGCGCCGGAGCGCTCTATTTCGACTCCTCAGTCCGCTCCGGCGGCTCATCCGTCGGCACCAAGTGGCGGTAGAGCTTCATGCCGCCGCCACCGATGAGCAAGACGGCGATGAGATAGAAGCTGAATCGAGTGAACCGGAGATAAAAGAGGGTGTAGCCCATCTCTTCGAGCTGGGCCATTTTTTGGGGGAGCATCACAAAGATGCCGACTCCCGCCAGGATCAGCGCAACCCCCCATACCCGTTGAAAAATCGTTTTGTTGTCGGTCATAATGCCTTCCTAGTCTCCTAACGGAAGGTAAAATATAAACCGAATCATGGGGTTGTGTCAAACAAATAAATAGTGGGCCGGCGACGGTCCGGAGGCGTTTCATCCCCGGTCAGGGTCGCTCGACCGCTCCTTTAAGCGGATAGCTACGCGGACGCCTAAGGTTTCGTGGAGCCGCGTCTCAGCCGTCCGGACCAAATTTTCGAGGACCTTGATCTCGTCTGAAAAGAGGCGGTCGTCAATGACGACCTGGACCTCCAGGCAGTGGGGCTCGTCCTCCCGGATGCGGATCCGGGGGCTAAAGTCGGGCACCACACCCAGAGCCGCCTCGAGGTGGTGCTGAATCTGGCGGTGGTGGACCTTGACCCCCTCGATGTTGATCATCTCGTCGGTCCGCTGGGGCAACCAGTGAATCCGTGGAAACGAGGCGCCGCAGGGACAGGCGCCGGAAAGCCATCGGGCCCCGTCTCCCGTACGAAACCGGATGAGGGGAAAGGCCCGTGTAGTCAGGGTGGTAAGCGTCAGCTCGCCGGGACCATCATCGGTCCGCGGGTTTCCGGTCCGGGGATCGATGATCTCCGGCAGAAAGTGATCCGTGTTGACATGAAGGCCGTTGTGCTCGGGGCACTCGAAGGCCATCGCCGGTCCGGGGACCTCGCTGAGCCCGTAGTGGAGCCAGGTCTCGACGTGCAGCCGGTCGGCCAGTCGCTCCCGGAAAGCCCGGTCGGCGGGGCTGCCCACCAGGATCAGGGTCTTGAGGTTGAGGGCGGTGGGGCTGAGCCCGATCCGGTGGATATGGGCCGCGAGCTGGGCGGCCGACGAAGGGGTGGTAATAAGCACCGAGGTCTTGTAATCCCGCAAGACCATGATCTGTTTGTCCAGGGACAGGGGAGTATTGGGGATGACCGAGGCGCCCAAAGTCTCGGCGCCGTCCTTGTAGTCCCGCCCCCAGTTGGCCAACCCCCAGTCGAGGCTGATCTGGAGGATATCATGGGGGGTAACCCCGGCGGCGGTCAGGGCCGCCGCCACGATCCGCCGCCAGAGGCTCAGGTCCTGGGCGGTGTAACCGCTGACCGTCGGGTTGAGGGTGGCACCGGCGGCGGTGTGAATCCGGACGATGTCCCGGAGCGGGACGGCAAAAAGGCCGTAAGGGTAGTGCTCGCCCAGGTCCCGGCGTTTCATGAACGGCAGGGCCGACAGCTCCCCGAGGGTCTCCACGGGAACGGGTGTCCCCCCTTCCATGACCGCGCTGAACCGCCGGCGATGAAAGGGCACGGTCTTGAACGCCCGGTTCAGGGTGCTCTGGAGCCGCTCGAGCTGAAGCTGTCCCCGGTCTTCGGCATTGGAAGAGAGCCCGGCGGGCTCAGGTTCTGCCGTCATAGAATGCCTCATAGTCCTTGCCCAGATAGGCCCGCTTGACCTCCACATCGGCCAGCAGGTCCGACGCGGGACCCTGGAGCACCATCCGGCCCGTTTCCAGGACATAGCCCCGGTCGGCGATGGTCAGGGCGGCCTGAGCGTTCTGCTCCACCAGCAGGATGGTCAGCCCTTCGTCCCGGAGCCTGACCAGGGTCTGGAGGATCTTTTCCACGAGCATCGGGGCAAGCCCCATGGATGGCTCGTCCAGGAGCAACAGCCGGGGACGGGCCATCAACGCCCGCCCGATGGCCAGCATCTGCTGCTCGCCCCCGGACAGGGTCCCGGCCGCCTGCTCCCGCCGGTCCCGGAGGACGGGGAAGAGGTCCATCACCATCTCGAGATCCCGCCGCACCGCCTCCTTCTGGTGCTTTCGATACATGGTATAGGCCCCTAACTTCAAATTGTCAAGGACACTCAGCGGCGGAAAGATCAAGCGGCCCTCCGGCACCAGGCTCATCCCGGCCCGGACCACATCCGGGGGCTCCATCCCCTGGATGGAGCGGTCCTCAAGCCGGATCTCCCCCTCCCAACGGGGCAGGAGGCCGGTGATGGCGTGGAGCAGGGTGCTCTTGCCGGCGCCGTTGGCCCCGATCAGGGTGATCAGCTCGCCCGTCTGAACCGATAGGCTGATCCCCTTGATGGCCATGATCCGGCCGTAATAACACTTGAGGTTTCGAATCCGAAGCATGGCGTTATCCCGCCGCGGTTCCGAGGTAGGCGGCCATCACCGCGGGGTCCGCCTGGACCGCCTGGGGCGTGCCCTCGGCGATTTTCCGCCCCTGGTCCAAAACGACGATCCGATCACAGACGTCCATGGTCAGGCTCATGTCGTGCTCCACCAGCAGGATGGTCACCCCCCGGTCGCGGATCTTACGAATCAGCCCCCCGAGTTGCCGGGTCTCCACCGCGTTCAAGCCGGCGGCCGGCTCGTCGAGCAGGAGGAGCTTGGGGTCCGATGCCAGGGCCCGGGCGATCTCCAACAAGCGTTGCCAGCCAAAGGGCAGCTCGCTGGAAGGCGTGTCGGCGTGCTCGGACAGGCCGACGAGCTCGAGGAGGGACCGGGCCGTCTCGGTCACCGCCAGCTCCTCTTTCCGGGCCGACGGGGGCCGGAGCGTGGCGCTCCAGAAGCCGGCCCGGGTCCGGACATGAGCCCCCACCTTGACGTTTTCCAGCACCGTCATGCTCTCGAAAAGCTCGACGTTCTGGAAGGTCCGGGTGATCCCGCCGGCCACGATCTGATGAACCTTCCGGCCGGCAAGGGGCCGGCCCTCGAAACGCAATTCGCCCCGCGAAGGGGAATAGACCCCGCTGATCAGGTTGAAGAGGGTGGTTTTCCCCGCTCCGTTGGGACCGATCAACCCCATGACCGTCCCCGCGTGGACGGAAAAGGAGACGTCGCTCAGCGCCTGAACCCCGCCAAAGGCCTTGTCCACCGCGTCGATGGACAACAGGGCGGGCTCAGTGGGAGCGGCGTCGGGTGGATCGCTCGATAATATCAAGGATGCCTCGCGTCAGTCCCTGGGGGAGCAGAATCATCACCCCCATCAGAATCAGTCCGTAAACCACCATCTCGAGCTCCGAAAAGGTGTGGAGCCACTCCGGCAGCATCGTCAGGAGAGAAGCCCCCAATAGCGCCCCCCAGACGCTGGCCATGCCGCCGATCACCACCATGGTCACGATCCGCACCGAGGCCAGAAAGCCGAAGGTCCCCGGGCTGATAAAGCTGACCAGGTGGGCATAGAGAAACCCGGCCAGAGCCGAAAACACGGCGCTCAGGACGAAGACCTGAAGCTTGAGCCGGCGGGTGTTGATCCCCACCGCCGAAGCCGCCGCCTCGCTGTCGTGGATCGACCGCAGTGCCCGGCCCACCCGGGACCGGATGATCCGGTTGCAGATGACAATGGCCAAAAGCACCACCCCCCAGACAAGAAAGAAGTACCGCTGGGGGGAAAACAGGGAAAACGAGCCCACCGACAGCGGAGGGATGCCCACGAAGCCGGAGGCCCCGCCGGTGAGGTCGCTCCACTCCCGGAAAACAATGTGGACGATCATCCCGAACCCAAGGGTTCCCATCCCCAGATAATAGCCGGAGAGCTTCAGGGTCGGCAGCCCCACCACGTAAGCCACCGCCGCGGCCAGCAGCAGAGCGCAGATCAGGGCGAGCCACGGGGATGCCCCGTATCGGACGGTGAGGACAGCGGTGGTATAAGCCCCAATGCCGTAAAAGGCGGCGTGTCCCAGGGAGATCTGCCCGGCGTAGCCCATGAGCAGGTTCAAGCCGAGCGCCAGGAGAGTATGAATCCCAATGAAAGTAAGGAGTTGAAGGTAATAGGGGTTGTCCACGGCCCATCCGGTGACGAGGATGACGCCCAGAAAACCGATATAGGCAAGACGGTGGGAAGCGATTCGATTCATGGGGCCTCAGAATCGGGTGGCGTCGGCCGCCTGGATGATCCCGCCGGGCCGGACATAGAGGATGAGCAGCAGGAGCAGAAAGGCGATGGCGTCCTTGAGAGCCGACGAGAAAAGCCCCACCCCCAGCGCCTCGAGAATGCCGAGGGTGAAGCCGCCGATAAAGGCCCCCCAGAGGCTCCCCAGCCCGCCGAGCATGGCGGCACAGAACCCCTTGAGCCCGAGCATCGTGCCCATGTCGTAGCTGCACATGGTCACCGGGGCAATGATAACCCCGGCCACCGCTCCCGCCCCCGTGCTCACCAGAAAGGCAAGCTGGATCATCCGCCGGGTGGGAATCCCGGTGAGCCACGCGGCCCGCTGGCTGATGGCGCAGGCTTCCATGGCCTTGCCGGTCAGCGTCCGGCGATAAAACAGGTGGAGCGCGATCACCAGGATCAGCGAAATGCCGACGATCCAGAGGCTCTGAGGGAGAAGCCGTGCCCCCAGAATGTCGGCCGGGGGGTGATCGGAAAAGGGAGGGACGCTGTGGGCGTCCTTTCCCCAGATCAGCATGGCCATCCCCCGGAGAAAGATCGACGCCCCCACGGTGATGATCACCAGGACAATGGGGTGAGGCTTCCGAACGGTCCGGATGGCCAGCCGCTCGAACAGAAACCCGACTCCGGCCACGCCGATCACCGTCAGACAGAAGGCCAGGGGCAGGGGAAGCCCCGCCCCTCCCCAGAGGGTCACCAACCCCAGCGCCCCCAGCATGACGAACTCGCCGTGAGCAAAGTTGATCAGGTCCGTGGCGTTGAAAAGCATGGAAAAGCCCACGGCGATCACGGCATAAATGGCCCCGTTGGTAATGCCTGAAAAAAGGTACTGAAGGAGCTCCTGCATGGGATCGTCCGTCCGCCTAGTCCGTTTTCACCAAAGCCCAGGTGCCGGTCTGAATCCGGACCATGATAAAAGCCGAAGCGTCCAGGCCGTTGTGATCCTCGGGGGTAAAATTGAAAACCCCGCTAACCCCGATAAATCCGCTCAGGCCCTCGAGGTTGTCCCGGATCTTTTGCCGATCCCCCTTTGCGCCCTTCATGGCATCAACGAGGATGTGGACGGCATCGTAGGCATAGCCGCCGAAGCCCGACACCGGCATCTTATTTTTTCCTTCATACTTGTCGATATAATCGGTGAGCACCGCTTTCTGGGGGTCGTCATCCGGGAGCAGCTCGGCCACCAGGATCTTCCCGGTGGGAAGGATGATCCCCTCGGCCGCCTTGCCAGCCAGCTCGATGAACTTGGGGGAGGCCACGCCGTGGCTCTGGTAAAGCGGCAGCTTTATGCCAAGCTGATCGGCGTTTTTGGCCACCACCGCCGGCCCCGGATTGGTCCCCCAGCAGACAATCGCCTGGGAATCAGCAGCCCGGATTTTGGCGAGCTGAGCGGTCATGTCGGTGTCCTTCGCCCCGAAACTCTCACTCCGGGCCACGGTGATCCCGAAGCTCTCGGCCTGCTCCTCGAGCTGCTGCTTGCCGCTTTCCCCAAAGGCGTTGGATACGGTCAGGATGCCGATTTTGTTGATCTTCTCCCGCTTCATGTGGTCATAGATGGCGGCCACGGCCAGGACGTCGCTCTGAGCCGTCTTGAAGATCCAGGGTTTGACCGGCTGGGTGATTTTGTTGCCGGCGGCGCAACTGATCAGCGGAATCTGAGCCCGCTCGGCAATGGGCATGACCGCTAGGGTCGTGGGAGTAGTGCTCGGCCCGATGATGGCGATCACGCCATCTTTGTGAATAAGCTTGTTGACCGCGTTGACCGCCTTGGTGGGATCGGCCTCGGTGTCGTAAATGATCGCCTCCAACTTATGGCCGTCAATGCCGCCCTGGGCGTTGATCGCCTCCACGGCCATTTCCATGCTCCGCTTTTCCGGGTCTCCCAGAAAGGAGGCCCGGCCGGTGACGGAAAAGATCCCACCGATTTTATAGACATCCTTGGACCAGGCGGTGCCGGTCAAGGTCAATGCCACGGCCAGGGTTAAAACCAAGGCCAGGGTGATCCGACGGGTGTGGGGCAGACGAGTCATGCGCGTTCTCCTTAACGGTTGGGGTTTTGAGAAATATCCGGCTACAAGCTGTAGAGCTTGCTTCCGGTGATGACGGTCAACTGATTGTCCCGGAGCACCTGCACGGCCCGGTCAATGTCGTCAAACCGGAAAATCATCACGGCGTTGTTGCCGCTCTGCTGGACAAAGGCGTACATATACTCCACGTTGATGGCGGAGTTGTGGAGAATTTCCAGAATCCGGTGGAGACCGCCGGGCCGGTCATCCACCTCCACCGCCACCACATCGGTCCTGCTGACGGTAAACCCTTTGGCTCGGAGCGCATCCTTGGCCCGGGCCGTGTCACTGACGATCAGGCGCAGGACGCCGAAGTCGGAGGTATCGGCCAGCGCCAGGGCCCGGATGTTGACTTCGGCCTCGGCGAGAATCCCCGTGACCTCAGCCAGCCGGCCCGATTTGTTTTCCAGAAAGATTGAGATCTGTTCCACACGCATGACGCGCCTCCTTCGTGTTAGATCTTCCGGTTATCGATGACCCGGACCGCCTTGCCTTCGCTCCGGGCGATCCCCTTGGGCTCCACGAGCTTGACCCGGGCCGAGACGCCAAGATAATCCTTGATGCTCTTGGAGATCTTCCGCTCCAGATCCTGGAGCTGCTTGACCTCGTCTGAAAACAGAGTCTCGCCCACCTCCACCATGACGGTGAGGACATCGAGGTTGCCCTCCCGGTCCACCTGGAGCTGATAGTGGGGCTCGACCCCCTTGGTCTCCATGAGGACGCTTTCGATCTGGGACGGAAAGACATTGACGCCCCGGATGATGAGCATGTCGTCGGTCCGGCCGCTGACTTTGCCCATCCGGATGAGGGTCCGGCCGCAGATGCAGGGCTCGGGGTTCAGCGAGGTGATATCCCGCGTCCGGTATCGGATCACGGGGAAGGCCTCCTTCGTGATGGATGTGAAGACCAGCTCGCCGATCTGGCCGGGGGGCAAAACATCTCCAGTCGTCGGGTCAATGATCTCCGGGATGAAATGGTCCTCGAAGATGTGGAGCCCCCGCTTGGCCTCGTGGCATTCGATCGCCACGCCCGGCCCGATGACCTCGCTTAAGCCATAGATGTCCACCGCCGTCAGGTTGAGCTTCCGCTCGATCTCCTCCCGCATCCGCTCGGACCACGGCTCGGCCCCGAAGATGCCGAACTTGAAGCTGAGGGTTTTGAAATCGATCCCCATCTCCTGAGCCACCTCAGCCAGGTGGAGGGTGTAGGATGGAGTGGCGGTAAGAATGGTCGGGCCGAAGTCCCGCATGATCACGATCTGCCGCTTGGTGTTGCCGCCGGAGACCGGGATGACCGAGGCGCCCAGCTTTTCCGCTCCGTAGTGGACTCCGAGGCCGCCGGTGAAGAGACCGTAGCCGTAAGCATTGTGGATGATGTCTCCGCTGCTGGCGCCTCCGGCCACCAGGGACCGAGCCATCAGCTCGGCCCAGGTATTGATGTCCCGGGCCGTGTATCCGACCACCGTGGGCTGACCGGTGGTGCCGGAGGATGCGTGAATCCGGACCACGTTGTCCATGGGCACCGCGAACATCCCATAAGGGTAGTTGTCCCGGAGATCCTGTTTGGTGGTGAAGGGGATGGCGGCGAGGTCATCCAGGGACTGGATGGCACCCGGCCGGATGCCGGCCTCGTCTAACCGCCGCCGATAGAAAGGTACCGTGGCATAAGCCCGTTCGAGCGTGGCCCTGAGCCTTCTGAGCTGGATGGCCGCCATGGCCTCCCTCGGCATGGTTTCGTATTCCATGTCGTAGATCATGCCTGCATCTCCTTTGTAAAATCTGGTTACTGGTATCAAAAAACGGCCGGCCTGCCAAATGGATTTTCAAATAAAAAAAGCCGCGGGGGGGAAACCCGCGGCCTTAGGATGGAAAACACCATGGGTTTCGCCCCGTGTCGGGGGGTAACCCATGGCGCCGATATCGGTGAAGCTGTCTTTTAAATCGGCCGCCTCAGCCCATGGGCCGCCCCCGGTATAAAGAGGCCGCCGATGAAGCTGGTAAGGCCGAAAAAGCCGAAAGAGTGTCGCATCTGATCCGTCCCGTTGAATCCGGTCGTCGGTCGAGCCGTGCCCTTCATTAACGGAACCAGTGGCGGGGTGTCAAGAAAAATCATCCTTCAGCTTAACGGGGCCTCCAATTCCGGCTTTCGCTTTTCGAGAAAGGCCGTGGTTCCCTCACGAGCGTCCTCGCTGGCCATGCAGAGGGCAAAGGCATCCGCTTCGATGGCGCAGCCGGTCTGAAGATCCACGTCGAGTCCCCGGTTGACGGCATCCTTGGCCGCCCGGAGGGATACCCGGCCCTTGGCCGCGATGGTCGCGGCGGTCTCCAGAACCGTATCCATCAGCGCCTCCGGGGCGCAGACCCGGTTGACCAGCCCCATCGCCTGGGCTTCGGCCGCCGTGAGCATCTTCCCGGTGAAGATCATTTCCTTGGCCGCGTTGGGCCCGATGAGCCGGGGGAGCCGCTGGGTGCCGCCAAACCCGGGGATGAGCCCGAGGGTGATCTCCGGGAGGCCGAACCTGGCGGTCTCGGCGGCATAGATGAAGTCGCAGGCCAAAGCGATCTCACAGCCGCCCCCCAGAGCAAATCCGTTGACCGCCGCAATGGCGGGGATGCTCAACCCCTGAAGCCCGCTGATGGCCCGCTGACTTTTGGCGGCAAAACGCTTAGCCTGCAATGGCGTGAATTTGGCCAGCTCGGTGATGTCCGCCCCGGCCACGAAGGCCTTCTCGCCGGCCCCGGTCAGAACGAGGACCCGGATGGACTCGTCCGCCGCAACCGTCTCGAGAGCCTGCTCAAATTCGGTGAGCAGTGCCGAGCTGAGGGCGTTTAAGGCCTTGGGCCGGTTAAAGGTCAGGGTGGCGATGCCGTCCGCCGTGTCAAAAAGAAGCGTGTCGTAGGCCATGATGGGTCCTCCGTTGGGTTCGGGTAAAAAAATTGGATGCCGGAGCACTTCAGTTGGCGACCCGCCGGGTCGAGGGTGCATCCGGGGGGGGGTCGTCAGCCACGTCGATGGGGCGGATCTCCCCGGATCTTGTCGGCCGGCCTTCTGCCGCCGGAGCGTATTCGGGAACGATCTCCCGGAGCTTGGCCCGGATTCCGGGACCGTCGTGGGCATCGGCCAGGCGGGCCAGGGTATCGATGTTGCCGTTCAGCAGCGCCGGATTACAGGATTGTCCCCGGAGCACCATGATCTTCTGATGACGGGTCGGCACAATGTTTTCGCCTTCGGTGATCAGCTCCTCGCAGAGCTTTTCTCCGGGCCGCAGGCCGATGAATTCGATGGGGATATCGGTATCCGGCTCGAATCCGGACATGGTGATCAGGTCCCGGGCCATGTCAAGGATCCTGACCGGCCGGCCCATTTCCAGGACGAAGATCTCGCCCCCCTTCCCCATGGCGCCGGCCTGGAGAATCAACTGGCAGGCTTCCGGAATCGTCATGAAATACCGGATCACGTCGGGATGGGTTACGGTGACCGGACCGCCGCTCTCGATCTGTTTTTTAAACAGAGGAACCACGCTCCCCACGCTGCCGACCACATTGCCGAATCGGACGGTGATAAACCGGGTCGGCGAGAGCCGGCAGAGGTTCTGGCTCTGCACCAACAGCTCGGCGGCACGCTTGCTGGCCCCCATGGCGTTGGACGGCCGCACGGCTTTGTCCGTGGAGACGAAGACAAACCGTTCGACCCCGAACTGGTGGGCGAAATCGACCACGTTCCGGGTTCCGATCACATTGTTGTGGACCGCGGCCCAGGGATGGGCCTCAAGCATGGGGACGTGCTTATAGGCGGCGGCGTGAAACACCACCTGGGGGCCATGAGCCTCAAAGGCAACGCGGAGCTGATGGCGGTTTCGAATGTCGGCCAGACGCGGGATGACGTCCACCTCGGGGTAGCGCTTGGCCATCTCCATCTCGATCTCGTAAAGCGGACTTTCCGCCTGCTCGAAAAGCGTCAGCGCGGCGGGCCGGAATCGGCAGATCTGCCGGCAGAGCTCCGAGCCAATCGACCCGCCGGCCCCCGTGACCATCACCCGGGCCCCCTCCAGATATGATCCGATCCACTGCTCATCCAGATGAATGACCTCCCGTCCCAAAAGGTCCCGATAAGCCACCTCCCGGACGGCCCGAAGGGAGACGTTGCCGTCAATGAGCTCACCCATGCCGGGAAGGGTCTTAAAGGGAATATCACTGGCCTCGCAGGCGGAGACAATGGCCCGCATCCGCCGGGAAGACAGGGATGAGATGGCGATGAGGACCTCTTCGGCGTTCAACCGGCGGGCAATGGTCCCGATTTCCGAAGTCGGCCCCAGAACGGGGATGCCGTGGATCTGCCGTCCGATCTTGACGGGGTCATCGTCCACAAACCCCACCACCCGATACCGAAGTCGCGAGTTATCCCGGATCTCCCGGAAGATCTTTTCCCCGTAGTCGCCCGCTCCGATGATCAGGAGGTTTTGGGTTTTTTGGGGGCGACCTTTTCGTTTGAAGAGCTGGCCGACTGAAAGATGCTCCACCATGGGATCTTTTCGGATCTTCTGGAAAAACATCCGGACGCTTAACCGGCACCCGGCCAATAGGACCACCGTGAGGATAAAATCGATGGCAAAGACGGAGCGGGCTACACTCATGGGGCCGAATCGGAAGATAAAAGCGGCGATCAAGATCAGTGATCCCAAGCCAGAAGCCAGCAGAATGCGGAACAGGTCATCAGTGCTGGAATATCGCCACATCCCTTTGTACAAATGAAAGAGGCAAAAGGATGAGATTTTCGCCCCGATTACTAACGGAATCGCCTGGGTTGCCAGCTTCAACGGCCCGATTGGAAAGTGGAAATTGAAACGCAGGATATGGGCACCGTACCATGCCACGATAACCAAAAGGATATCCGCACTGAAGATGATGAAGAAATTTCTGTGTAGCGCTCGACTGTTCATATAATAGATACCGGCTTATCGTCTCCTGACATCATAATCTCCAGATGATCCAACTACGGGTGCTTCATACCGGATATCGATGATAGGCGTCAACCCTAAGTCCAAGTCCTGTGGTCTGGATAGCCCCCAATCAATGATGTGGCTCAATGTGTGAAAAATGGTCCGGATGTCGGTTGCCAAGGTCGCCGATTGGGCATAAGCCAGATTTATCTCGTTTTTCCGGGGCATGATGACATTTACGTAAATCTTTTCAGGATCCGAAGACTCGTTCAGCAACTGGCTTTCATGCCGGTAAGCAATCGAAGCCGGATCAGTGATCCCGGGGATTAGATAGAGGACCTTTTGCTGGGATGGTGTGTACTGATTGACATAGTAGGGAACCTCCGGCCGGGGGCCCACTAAGCTCATTTCCCCTTTCAATACGTTTAGCAATTGGGGCAGCTCGTCGATTTTGTATCGCCTGATCCAACCTCCTATCCGGGTAATTCGGGGGTCATCACCCACTGTCAGAACCCCGCCCCTTTGCTGAGCATCATGAACCATGGTTCGGAGCTTAATCATGGAAAACGGTCGCCCATATCGACCGATCCGAATCTGGCGGAAAAACGGAGAGCCGCCGTCCTCGATGAATATAGCAAAGGCAATAGAGGCGATAAGTGGCGAGAGAATCAGAAAACCGACGCCCGAAGCGATCAGGTCAAATGTCCGCTTGGCTTCCATCATCGACGATAGGTCCGAAGGACGTCGAGCACCGCTTCGATAACATCATCCGCATCTCGGTCGCTCATGGATGGGTTTAAGGGAAGACTGACTATTCGTTGATATTGAGCATAAGCAACTGGAAAATCAGTGGGAGAATAGTGATATCGATCTCGATAATAAGGATGGAGATGGATCGGAATAAAATGGACGGATGTTCCAATGTTCCGGTTGGTCATCTCTTCAATGAACCGGTTTCGATCGATTTGGAGCGCGTCCAGATGCAATCGAATGACATACAAGTGCCAGGCATGGGAGACATCAGGGCGTGCGGTAGGTAACTCGATCGCATCGTTGCCGGCAAAGGCATAATTGTATCGCTCGACAATTTTCCGTCGTCGATTCTGGAATGTATCGATCCGTTTCAATTGCTCCAGCCCGATTGCGGCCTGAATATCAGTCATGTTGTACTTAAACCCCGGAAGGATCACTTCGTAATACCAGGAACCGGTCCGGTCGTAACGTCTCCAGGCGTCCTTGGACATGCCGTGGAGACTGATAATGCGAGCTTTCTCTAAAAAAACAGAAGATCCCGTCAGCATCCCGCCTTCACCGGTTGTCAGGTTTTTGGTGGCATAGAAGCTGAAAGAGACGGGATTGTCTCCACACCCGATTCGTTCCCCTTTGTATTCGGCGGGAAGAGAGTGAGCGGCGTCCTCGATCAGCGATAGATGTCTCGATTTCTGAATGGTCCGGATGGGATCGAGATCCGCCGGATGGCCGGCATAATGGACGGCAAGGATGGCCCGCGTCGATGGAGTCAAGGCCGGTTCGATCAGACTCGGGTCGATAGTCAACGTATCGGGCTCGATATCCACCAACACCGGTCTGGCGCCGACATGCTCGATCACATTGACCGAGGCGGCAAAGGTCATCGGCGTGGTGATGACCTCATCGCCCGGCCCAATCCCCAAAGCGAGCAAGGATATGTGAAGGCCGGCCGTGCACGAGCTTAAAGCCAGGGCCGCGGGAGCGCCCATATAGTCCGCAAAAGCCGTTTCAAATCGATGGGTTTTAGGCCCGGTGGTAATCCATCCCGATCGTAAGGTGTCAATGACCGAATCGATTTCAGCTTGACTGATAAGCGGCGGAGAAAACGGTAAAAAGGAATCTCTGCGATACATGAATGGAAAAATCAGTCCAGATTGAATGTGGGTTTATGAAAGATAGTAATCAGGCGCCGGAGAAAACGCCGCAACAATCCCCAGAAAGAACCTAAACCGTAGGACAAGTGCAGCAGAAAATATAATGGCGCCATACAGAATCGATACCAGGAACGGCCGTCTTTTATAGCATATCCAACACTTAGCACGATATAAACCATCAGGGGCAAACATAGCATAAAGCCAATGGAGGTCTGAAGCGCAATAGTGCCTGTCTGTTCAAGAACGGATATTAAGCCGAATACCGAAAGGTATAAAAAAAAGCAAAGTGGAATTCGGTGTCGAGCATAGGATGTCCCCGAACGAATAACCCATAAACCGTCGTTGAATGACTTCCGCAGCAGCTTTGAAAAGGTACCGCGAACGTAATAGTCAATATGCATATTTGGATTCGTTAACAGTCGATAGCCGGCCTTTCGAAGTCGATGGTGAAACTCGATATCTTGATTCCGAACCAAATATTCATTGAAAAGGCCAAGATCGGTCATGATATCTTTCCAGTAAAGTGCAAATGCGGCTGTGTCGGTATCAGTTGTGACCTCCAATGTGCGTCTGAAAGGAGAATTGCCCGTGGCAAAAGGAGATTGATACAGAAAAGCGATCAACTGCCCTTTCCATCCGAAGCCGATTGGGTTTAAAATGCCCCCAACACCTGCAATATTCCGATAATCTTTGGATAGCAGCGTATTTACCCCGATTTCAACATAATCAGAAGCGATTCTGCTATGTCCGTCAATACGGCAGGTGATCTCGGAGCTTGAAGCCCGGATGGCGATGTTCCACCCGGTTGATAGAATGCGCCCCGGGTTACTTAATAATCTGAGGGATCGATAGCCTGATGAAGTAAGGCTATCTAATGACGCTTTTAAATATTCGAATGTGTTGTCATCGGACTGGCTATCCACAAAAATCAGCTCGGTCAGTGTTTTTGGATAGCTTTGATCGAGCAAAGAGGCCAGCGCGTCCTCAATGGTATCGATCTCGTTGCGGACTACGAGAATCAGAGATACAGTTGGGAGCTTCTGGAGATCGGTTGGAGAATCCATTAGGAACTGACTATAGACTCATAAAGTGCTTGATACTGTTGGGCCATCGTTTTAGCGTTGAAATGCAGACGAACGACGTCAACGGCCTTCCGGGAATTAAATGGATCTTTTCGATTGGCGACTTGGTCCATAAGTGCAGCCAACTGCCCAATATTCCCAACATCAAACAGAAAACAGGCTTCCCGCCCATGGCATTGGATCTCTTGGTGAGGGGGGATAGACGATAGAATGCATGGCAGGCCACAGGCAAGAGCTTCTAAAACCGCCATAGGCATGCCTTCAATGTGAGATGCTGATAAAAAGCAATCGGCTGCATGCAGATATCGAATGACGTTTTTGGTCCTTCCGACAAACTTTATGTTGCTGTTCCCCTTTGCACATGCCTTACATTCGTCTATCAGCGGCCCGTCTCCCAAGAAAAAAAGATGCAGGTTAGTATTTGAGATTTTCTTGAAAGCGCGAATGATGGTCAAAGGGTCTTTTAGCTCAGCCAAATGGCCGGTTGCAATAAACACAAAGGCATCTGGCAAAATATCTAGCTCTTTTCGAATGGCTCTCTTTTCGGTTAATAAGACGGGAAAAAACGTGTCTAAGTCTATACCGTTATTTATAGATTGGGCTCGGAGACCATACCGGCGGTAAATATTTTGAGAAACTGGTTCAGATACTCCGCTAATTGCATCAAGCTCGCCAAGAAGCATGGATTGGAGAAAGGTTAACAGCATGCCCATGGCATTTCCATACGTCATCCTTAAATCTTCTTGAGGATAATTGTGAATCGTGGCTATCCGCTTGAAATTGGAAGGCATTAGCGCGCTTAAAAAGTCGGCTCGTATCCCCTGGGAATGAATGATATCAGGTGAATACGACATAAGGACTTTTTTTAGCTTAACGTATCCAAAGAGAATACTTTCAATTCTTGTTAAGGACAATGTTCGGATACTGTGACAAATAGGCACGAAATCATCCCATCGCGTTTCCAATAGCTCTGGTGATAAGGTAACTATATTAGGCTGAAAGCTTTCATTCTCCAAATGTTGAAGCAGAAAGTAAAGCTGGTTTATGGGACCACAACGTTTAAGCGTAGACGTGATATATAAAATTTTTAGCATGGTTGGCACGGAAATATACATTAAACATCAATGCGATGATGAGGGTATGGATAAAATCAAAATAGCTGACCATGGCAACGTCGAGGAATAATTTATAGAGGCATAAAGTCAGAATAAAATCTTTCTGATTTTTAGGCAGCTTCTCCTCCGTCAGCGATTTGCCTAAAAGCCAGAAAATTGGACCATAATAAAGCAAGAAGGCCAAGATTCCGCCATTTAATAGCATTTCTGTATAGTTGCAATGGCTGTAGGCACCACTTACCTCTTGAATATAGTTGAGATCAAATAAATAAAGCTTAAAGGGTGGGATTAACAACAAATGAGAGTTGTTTAAGCCAATACCTGTAAGCGGGTGCTGTAAAAAAATCTTAAAGCTTTCAGTGATCAGCCAGGCCCGCGTAAAAGTGCTTTCGCCTATGTTCAGCTCTTCAGGGTTATCGACAGTTAAATAAACTCGGCTAAGCCGCTGTTCAAGCATATTATCAGTTCGTAATACGACGAGTATGGTAGTCAGTAGCAAAAGGAACACCAATATCTTTCTTAATAAATTAAGCTTAGATGATGCAATAACGCCTAAAACGATTATCAAGCCAATGAAACCTTTCAATGAAAGGCTTGAAATGATTAAAAGGATATGTGTTATTAACACAAAAAAAATGAGTTTTTTGGATGAGCTGTAAAAGCTCGAATAGCTGAAAATCAATAAAGTGAAAAGCACTGTTGAGACCACTGCAAATTGATTCCGATTATGAAATATTCCTGAAAAGGTGCTTGCGTACTCCACGAGTCCGGCTAAGTAAATAATAAAAAACAAAAAGTTAATGATCACCCAAACGAAATTTGACCAGAAAATTGTATGGGCATAAATTGCTTCACCACTGGTTAAGCTGTTGACGATCAATACGGAAGCGGTTATGTAAAAAAGCGTTACACACAAATACTTGAAATGAATGTGCGGGTTAATTGCGAAGGGCGTGACAAAGAGCTCATATGCCAACCATGAGCTCATCAGCATAAAAGAGAGTATAACCTGCTTTGGAACTGTTGTTTTTAAGCAATAATATAATGACCCAACTGCAATGATGCTGAAACCGCTTATCCAATTAATATAAAATAGCTTGCCTTTGATTCCATAAGTAAACAAGATTGCAGTTAAGGCAATGAAAATAGGAATAGATCGAGACAAAAAGCTCTGCGGCGAGGCACCTGCGTTGGGATATGTAGGTTTAGAAATGAACAGCATTAAACTAAACTATCATATTTATCAATGAGTTCTATGTAATCATTCACTGATTTATAAGAAAAAAACCGATCAACTGTTTTCTTCATGATTTTAAAATCATAGGATTCATCTAGCACCATCAAAATCTTTTTGGAAAGATCGTCTGAATTTTTGTACTCTGCAAGTCTCCCATTGATTCCATCTTCGATCAGCTCGGAAGGTCCGCTTGGACAATTGAACGCAACGACCGGCGTTCCCAACGCAATGGATTCGGCAATCACATTTGGAAAACCTTCGTAAAGTGAGCTTAGAACTGTCACCTTGGCTGATAAATAACAAGGGATGACATTTTTTTGAAAGCCTGCAAAATGGACGCATTCGCTGATATCCATTTTATTAACCGCTTCTATTAAGTAATCTCTTTGATCTCCGTCTCCAACAATGGTCAAATCCAAATCGGGCAATTTATGTAGACATTTTTGGAATGCTTCCAACAAATAAAAAAGACCCTTTTCTTTAGATAATCTACCAACAAATAACAAATCATGCTTTTTCTCGTGCTTTTTGATGTCAGGATGCAAAGAGGCTTTTTCGATATCTCTATCAATGGGGTTATATATCACAGATATCTTACCTTTATTGATAGAATAATGATCTGCGAGATCAATTTGCATCTGTTTAGACTGTGCGATGATATGATCAACTTTACGATAGAATAGTTTTGTCAGCCATTCAACAAAATATTTGTGCCAATATGATGTAGAATATGCATTTTTTAAGCTGAGCATACTGATGTTACGCGATATCACTTTAAAATCAAGCTTCAACAAGTACCGTATTATGACTAATATAATGGCTTGTTGGTTGCTAAAAGTCATAAAAATCCTAGGCTGATTATTTTTAATATATTGGATTATTGATAGTATAGCAGTGCGGGTATGCTTGTTGTTTAAATTAATTAGATTCAGATGCTTGTTTCTCTCAATGCAATGTTGATAAACCGCACCATCAAGGCTTGTCACAATTAATTCAATAGCATATCCTCTTTCACACAGATGACTCGCCAATGTCACGCACACTCTTTCCGCCCCTCCTCCCCTAAGCGAATTAATCCACAAAGTAATATGGCGTTTCATTTGCCGATCTCACATATGGTATATCTAAATTTTCCAGTTTGAGATTTCTCGATCCGATCTACGAATTCAAATTCAACCTGGCAATCCGAACCCATCACTATTCTGGTCTTTTCTTTGATTTGCTCAATGATATCATTGGGTATTGGCGCATTTAAGGATAATCTATACCGCAGACGATTATAATCTTTTTGAATAACCTGAAATTGATTAATTTTATCACAGTTAATCACGACGCCGATTAGATGTCTAAAATATATAGGTGTAATAAATTGCTTGTGATGCGTTAAGAATACATCAGCATCGCGCCCCTTTACTTCTTTGAGCTTTGGATAGTTGCAGCCGCAAGGGCATTTATTAGAACAATCCATGCTCCCTCGATCTCCAATTCTGTATCGAATTAAGGGCATTGAATAATTGCTAAGATTCGTTACAATAATTTCGCCTTCCTTGCCGGGAGGGCGGCGATTGCCGATATTATCGACTACCTCAACGATATTGTGTTCAGTTAAAATGTGCATACCATTATGAGAAATGCACTCGGAAGCAATAGGGCCAAATTCCCTGGAGCCATAATGGCTGAAAACTTTGCATGAAAAGACGTTTTCAATTTGATCGCGCATAAAATCATAAAGGGGGCCCGCTCCTGTGTGAATGGCGTTTTGTGGTAAAACATCTGTACCGGTTTGCATAGCATATTTCGCAATTTCATAAATTGAATCCGCGTAAGCGATGATAAGCGTAGGGCGATGCAGATTGAGGATATTTATATATTTTATTATTAATGAATCATTCAGAGTAAAGCAGTTTAGCGTAATTCGATTTCTTATAAAATCACGAAAAAACATATCAACTGGCTTACGCCCTTTGAAGGTGTCCCGTTCTGCTCCCCATATTTTAATTAAGCTATCAAACGGATCCGCGCCTCGCCAAGAGTTGACAAGTAAACTATTTGCTATGCTATTTTCATAGAAGCATTGATCATGCAATAGTGAGACCGGAACCCCGGTTGTACCCCCAGTTGAATTTAGGAAAGGCTTCCGAAGATGCACATCATCAGATTTTAGATGCTCAAATTGTTTTAAAAGTGTTTGTTTTTCAAGAATAGGTATGCGACTTAAGACGAGTCTGGCATTTTCAGCACTTATTGCTTCCTCAAATGGATTCAGACCGTTTTTACAAAACAATTCTCGGTAGTAGGGCACATGAACATAAGCATGTCTAAGTAATTGGAAAAGCTGTTTTGACTGACGAGCAGATTGAATCCATGGGGCATCATATTGAGTCGATTGAAGTCTTTTCAATATAGCATACCGACTTCGGCTCCTATTGGTAAACAATTGATTTAAATGCTTTTGAAATGCGTACACGGGTATATGCCTTGTTTATCCGAATAGTAGTCGATTGACTTGATAGGATGATGGTATCCGAGGGCTTTCAATAAAATGTCTCAACATATTTAACTTTCTGTTCCATTTTTTTAACCGATCGAATTGGGCTTTGGACCTTGGAATCCATCGAGGGATAGACTTCGGACTATCTAAAAAACGAACTGTATCTTGTGAGAAGAAGGCCAATTTATAGCTTATGGCAAGATCTTGCTGTAGACAAACAACGATGGACTTCAAGTTTTCTGGACGTTGATGGAGTATAATTTCCTTATTGAATATTTTGCCATCGTAATGAGAAGGTGCCTCAGTATCTGGAAAGATAAAATTACCCAAGCCATAAAATATATGTTTTCCATTGTAAATTTCCATGGATTGAATGACATGTGCGTGATGGCCGATAATTAAGTCAGCGCCCAAGTCTATGCACCTGTGAGCAATGTCAACATCCTCGGGCTTGGGGTATGATAATTGCTCTTCGCCCCAGTGAAATGAAATGACCAAGAAATCACAATGGTCTCGACAATTTATTATTTCCCGGAAAACGCGCTCTTTAATGAGAGGTGCAGCTCCAGATCTAAAGCTGTTTCCACAAACAGGATGAGTGGATTGGCAGCAATAGCCGGAGAGGCAGATAGTTTTATCTCTTAGCTTAAAAAATAAAGGGTTACGATAATTGTCCTTCTCCCGGCCTGCTCCGAAGTATTTAACGCCTGCATCATTCAGGATCAATAATGTATCATTGAAGGCGGATTCCCCATAATCCATAATATGATTATTTGCCAAATTGACCGCTAAGGGCAGCTTGCTTGAAAACGTGCCTTCGAAAAATGATTGATCCTGTCCAAGATTGACCTTATGTCTGGCAGGGGTTCCCCTGCGTGAAAGCGGAAATTCCAAGTTGATGATTGGAGTATTGATTTCCATGTCAATCCGGCAATCTCGGTCTAAGTACACGTCGCCTGTTAGATGAATCATGTCATTAAAAAAGAGCTATGCCTCGTTTTTTAGCGTTACAGGTCATTGTTCGTTCAAAGAGACTCATCAAGCTTAAAATGATGGTATTTCTTCTCATAAGCATGCTGCTTAACATATTGATACCCGATTTCGGCATGGTAGCGGCGCAATTCAGGGTCGGATCGGTAACGATCGATTTTGGCTTTCAGCTCATCAATGGATTGAAAGGTCGCCAGGCCACCTCCCTCAAACTCCTTTTCGATAAATGGGGTCGATGATGTCAGTTGGAAGCTCTTCGAGGCAAGGATTTCATAAGTTCTTGGATTGCATCCCCATTTCGATTGAGAGTGCTGGATGTTCAGGCAAATCTTGGATTGATGATAAAGCGTATTTACGTCTTTAAATGGTATCGTCCGATTTTGGTAACAGTAGCGGTACCCTCTGAAAAGATATGCCATCCACCTTCGGGGAGTTCGCTTGAAAAGATAATTGCCGTAAACCTTTATCTTCAAATCGGGAAATGATTTTATGATTTCATTGATAATGCGCTCACGCTGACGGTCAATGCGGCCTACAAACGAAATATCAATATGTTCTTGTCTTTCAGGTGCACATGGGAAATAGGTTTGAAAAGATACGGCGGATCCAAAAAAGGACGTGTTATAGATGCCTATCTCAGATAGCATTTCCCTGTCAGTATCCTCAAAAAGCAAGATCTTATCAAACAGCGACAACACGGAATAATCAGGGATCGATCGGTATAGTCCGTCCTGCAGGAAGAGGATTATCCGAATATTCATATCTTTTAAAGACAACAACGTCGCTTTGCGCACTCTCTTCCCAAGAACAATGATGGCTTTGCCCACCTTTTGTTTTCTTGCTTGATTAATAATTTCTTGGTTAAAGAGCTGGATATTGATTCGATCAGCTTTTTTAGAAAAAAAACTGCCCTTATAGTTATATTCGACCACATGACATCGGCATCCATTGCTCAAAAACAGATTTTCCAAGGCTGATAGATAGTGATAGAAGCTCGGCCCCGCAATCAGAACGTCATCAGCCATTATAGTATGTCTCGCTTGATCGAGTCGGCAATTCTAAAGGCAACGGCATCACCCGTATCATAATACATCTGCTTGATGAATCGTGATGAGAAATCCAATATCGTCTTTTGGTATTCAGGATCTTTTAGTATCCGCTGAATTTCATATCTCAATTGGCAACCATTGGCTGCATGTGGTATATTTTTATAATGCCCTCGGCTTAGACAAGACATCTCAACGATAGATGATAGGTCCAAAAAAATGACGGGTATTTGTTTCACCATAGCTTCAATACAAAAACCGGTGTTGAAACCAATCACAATATCAGCTATCGACAGGGCTTCTTCTAAGGACATAGATCTATTTTCGAGAAATAGAACATAATCATACCTTTTCCTTTGAATGGCATAAAATGACAATCGTTCGGATGGGTGAAGACGAACAAGTGGGGAAAAAGGGTCATCCATTTCAAAGCTTCTGCAAAATAAATCGACAATTTGGTGACGATAACGGGGTTGAACTGGATTAGTAGCCAGTAAAATGATGGGGCGATCTTCTGGCAAATGATGTCGTTTGAGGACTTCTCTCCGGTTAGAACCCTTGTTTCGGTGGATTGCGGGATTTCCCGATATCTCGATTCTTTTGGCCGATAACCCCATGTCTTGCAACACATCCCGACTGAAGCTGCCCCAAGCAAACATTTTATTGGCAAGAATTGGAAAATAACCGTATTTTCCACTAATCAGCCCATGCTGCAATGTGAAAGTCGGAACGAGCGCCTGATTTGCGGCTATTATGAGGGCGGATGTGAAATGATTTCTGTCGTATTCGGTAATGACGGCAGATGGTCTGAGACAAGCTATCCAGCTTCGGTAGGCGAGAAACTGTCTAGATTGTGCCAGCAAGCGATGCAATATAAAGGGCAAAATCCTCTTTGGAACATGATATCTATGCAAAACTTCAAGCAAATTGTTATACCAATAGGGAAAGCATCGCAAATAGCTTATGATCCATCTTAAAAAATGAATGCGAGGCAGCTCAGTAAAGCTGAATCCGACCTGACGGTTTGAAAGCTTGGCGCGGAGACTTTCATGACAAAGCAAAAACACATATTGCTTGGGGGAGAAGTGCTTTACTATAGGCTCAATAAGCCCATTGATATGTGGTCTGTCATCCGTCCATGTGAAGACCAGTCTATCTGTGTTGTCTGAGGTTCCTTTGGGAAATTGGCGATGACGATTTTCTACTAATGCTTTGATCATTTCCCCGACAATCATGAAAAGCGCCCGGAGAATACCGCCGAAATGAAATCGCCCATTACCGTTCATGAGGGAGATAACGAAAAAGGAGCTCATTGTTGCCCCCAATGGAGCGCCGGCAAATGGGCAACGATTGATCGCCTGTTCCATCTCATGTAGGATTTCCGGCGCCAATTGAATGGAATCACCTCTTTTCTTGACGCTTTTCCTCAATGTTTTTTTCCCTCACCATGCCACCACATAAAAGATAACACCAGGAAAGCGGATAAGATAAATGCGAGCCGCCCGATTAGCATCGCTTGTGGAAAGGCGGACAGATAAATTTCATGCCGGGTAAGCCTGGTCAAGGCTACCCCATATGTGGTGATGCCGATCAGTATAGTACAAAGGTATAAATGCTGCTTGCCCACCGTGTTAAAAATGTTGTTGAAAATTTGAAAACTGGCCAGAAACGGGATCAAAACAGACCACTGGGCCGCCGATATGCCGTCTATATAAGCCGGAAGCAGTCCCTTGACCACTATCGGCAAAACTATCCAGCTTATCAAGACGACAGGCGTCATCACCAACACCAAAAGCAAAAATGGCTTGGCCAAATACCGAATCAAATCTTGGTGCTTTCCCGACCCGCCGTAAATTTGAGTGATCCGAGGATAGCTGACCTGAGACACCGCGAGCGGAATGATCATCAAGGTTGCCATGCACATAACCGAAAGCGCATAAAGTCCCAATGATTCCTTTCCCATCATACGGAGCAGCAAGGTTCGATTTAAAATCTCCCACCATGCGTAAACCTGACCGACCACAAAAATGGGAAACCCTACCCTGACAAGGTGAAGCAGACTTGTCAAGCCAAGATGGGGTTGAAGCTGGACGGGGCTCCATCGCCACAAGAGCAGAAGCCCCATGAAACCGGTTCCAATTGAGCGGATACACAAACCATAAAACGAAAAGAGCCAGACGGCGAGAACCAGGCATACCCCGGTAACTGATTGAATAACATTGACAACAGCCAGCCTGGAAAACCGGTGATGGACTCGAAACAGGCTTTGTAGATACAGCGTACCGTAAAACATGAGTACCGCATTAACGGCGAACGTCAGCCAGCCGGCTGCATCATACCACCGACGATCGATCACATGCCAAAAGGATATTCCGAGAAGCGATAGGAAGCTAACCACGCTGATGAGCAATATCCACGCCTGAGCGCAGGCGGCCAAGTCATTGGACCGCAAAACATCCTGTTTTCCAATACAAAACGGCAGCTCTCGATTCATGCCGTTGATGACGCCCATTTGTAAAAAGGGCAGGTAACCCAGTATCAGAGCGATGCCGTTAAAATGGCCCAATACCTTTGGATCCACCGCTCTCGCAACCAGAAACCCGCTTATCAATTGCAGGACGGAAGCCATCATGCTCCCGCTGGCGAAAATGGTGGCTAGCCTAAAAAAGGATCTGTTTGGAGGTTTCGTAGCGTCCAATAATGACAGCCAAATCACGCTCAAAGCATAGCTGAGGGAAACAATTACGCTGAAAAGCTAACCAAGCTTCATCAAAACAGAGAATTATGGTTTGCCTTGCACAATCCGAAGAAAGCCGGTACATTTGTAGGAGACGTGTTATGGTCTATCATGTTCATTTGGACTTTAATGGAAAGGATAAATGCTATGAATCCTTTGAACATCGGTCTGATATCGCCTGATATAAAACAGCCCGCGGTGAAGTGGATGATTCAAGCATTCGCGATCATGGCCACGCTGCTTCTATCAGACCTCAGCTATGCCGTGTCTCCCGACCACATCTTCTACAAACTGACCCGAACCGCCCAGCGGGATGGCACCC
>CAYNGG010000009.1:0-26314 GCA_964396575.1 uncultured Desulfobacteraceae bacterium
CGCGGGGCCGGCTCGGCCCCCTCTATCCGGGCTCTCCAGGCCGCGGCTTTAGGGCGGCCGGGCGAGTGAATGCCGGTTGCGTGATCGTCGGCGCCCATCAGTCGGGAAGAGGTTTCAGCCCCTCCGCCGAAATCAGCTCGCCGATAAAGCTGCCTACGATCACCTTGCTCCGGATTCGGACCGGAATCCGGCGGGCGTCGGCGGTGATCCAGATCTGGATTCGGGCGTCATCGCTTTTTTCGAAGACGCCGCCGATGTGTTGGATTTCCGGTTCCAGCAAAAAGGTCTTGAAGGTCCGGCCGTTGACCTCGATGGTCTCCCGGCCGACGTAGGTGGCCCGCCCGATGACGGATTTCTTGCCGTCGGTGACCGGGCGCTCGATGGTCCGGCTCACGGACGGGTCGAAGAGCCGGACGTAGTAAAACGCCGACAGGGGGTCGAAGGTTCCGGGCTGAAGGGTCAGCGGGTCCCGGGCCTTGCCGAAATTGGTGTAGTGGGCCTGCTTTTGGTCCCAGTCGAAGGTCACCACGATGTTTCGATGGGTCTTGCCTTCCCGCTGATGTTTCCGGTAATGGAGGGAGTGGGTCATTTCCGCGTCGGTGAAGGACTCGATCCGGTCACGGACCTTGTAGATGCGGTCGAGAAACGATGTCGTCCGGGCCGTCAGCCGGAAGTGACGGGCCGGAACCCCGTCAACGGTCGTCCGGGGGAGGACCTCCAGGGTCGCCTCGCCGGCCTTGATGAAGCTCCACTTCAGCTCGAACCGGAGGGTCTCTCCGGGCCCAAACGGGCGGCCGGTCGAATCATCCGACTCGGCCGGGCGGGCGAGGATGAGCAGGACGAGGGCGAAGACCATGAACGTAACGGGCCCAAGCAATCGCTGGGCGGTGGATCGTCGAGATGTGTCAGGAATTCCCATGACGATGATAATAGCGTATCTCGATCCGGCGATCAAGCGCCAAACGGCCGCCTCGCCTTTTCCAGACGCGGCGGTCCCGTATGGATGGAAGTCGGGCGGGGAAAACCGATCGGGCAAAGGAGGCCTTGATGACAAGACAGACGCGGGTGCGGATCTGGAAAAACGACCCGGTGGGGCCGGGATACCACTGCATGGGGCTTCTGGCCGGGCGCGAATACGAGACGGCCCGGGCCGGGCAGTTCGTGACCCTCCGGTTTCTCGACGGTATCGGGCCGCTGTTGCGCCGGCCCTTTTCCATCCACCGGCGCACCGCCGCCGGCATCGAGCTGCTCTACCGGGTGGTCGGGAGCTTCACCCGGCGCCTGGCGCACTCTGAGCCGGATGAGGAAATCGACCTTCTCGGGCCGCTGGGCAACGGCTTTGATGTCCCGGCCGGCATCCGCCGGGGCGTCATGGTGGCCGGAGGGATCGGCGTGGCCCCCCTGCTTTTTCTGGCCGACGAGATCCTGGAGCGGGGGGATGACCCCGCCGGCTGGACCGCCTTTATCGGCGGGCGGACCCGGCATGACCTGCTCCGCGGGGACGCTCTCCGGGAGCTGGGGCTGACCGTGGTCACCGCGACCGAGGACGGCTCGGCCGGGGTCCCGGGGCGGGTGACGGTTCCCTATGCGGCGGCGATGGGTCAGCAACCCCCGGAGATCGTCTGCGCCTGCGGGCCGGTCCCCATGCTCCGGGCGGTGGCGCGGACGGCCGCCGCCGCCGCCGTCCCCTGCCGGCTCTCGATGGAGACGGTGATGGCCTGCGGTCTCGGGGCCTGCCTCGGATGCGCGGTCGAGCCGGCGGAAACAACCGGCGGATACCGCCATGTCTGCCGGGACGGGCCGGTCTTTGACGGTCGGGCATTGAAAATCTGACCCCGTCGGGCACGATTTTCGTTGACTTACCCGATGGGGCCATGGTAAAGGCTCAGACTTCAATAGGGACCCCGGTCGGGGTCCCGATGGCCGACGGTGGCCGGAAGGAGGTTTTTCCCATGAAACGGGAGAGCCTGAGACATTTGCGGGAGATGGCTTATTACGCGAGTATCGGCCTGTCCGTCTCCCTGTCCATCTTTATCGGACTGGCCATCGGGGTGTATCTTGATCGGAGCGTGTTCGGCACTACCCCCTGGCTGACCCTGATCTTTCTGGTGATGGGGATCATCGCGGGGTACCGGAACATCGGGCTGGCCATCCGGAAAAGCAGAAACCTGTAAGCGGGACTTGACCGGCAAGCGAGAGTGGGCGGAGTGAATATCCAAAAGCGGATATTGCGATTTGTGACCTGGACGAACTGGATTCTATTTGCGGTGGCGACGGCGATCGGGATGGCCACGGCGCCTCCGGCCTTTGTCCGGGGGATCGTTTTCGGCGGGCTCATCGTAACCATCAATTTCCATTTGCTCTACCGGACCCTGAGAAAGGCCTTGACGCCCCCTCATCTCGCATCCCACCACGTGGTTCTGGCCAAGTATTACCTTCGTTTTTTCATCAGCGGGCTGATCATCTTCGTGCTGATGGCCAATCAGTATGTTAACCCCATCGGCCTGTTCATCGGGCTGTCGGTTGTGGTGGCCAGTATTATGCTGGCGACGATCAACGAATTCCGAAACCTTTTCATGAAGGAGGCAATGTAAGGTGGAACATCCCTATCTCTTCTTCGTCAAGCCGTTTGAGTGGGTGGGGCTGGGGCATTTTGCTCACACCTACCCCCATGTAATCTATTCCTGGGTGGTGATGGCGGTGCTCATCATCGTCGGGCTCATCGCCACTCGTGGGGTCAGCATGATCCCCACCAAGCTCCAGAACTTTTTCGAGGTGTTCATTTCGGGCATTGAGGAGTTCATGGTGACCGTGACCGGAGAAGAGGGGCGTTGGCTGTTCCCGCTTGCGGGGACGGTTTTCCTCTACATCCTCGTCTGCAATTTGGTGGGGCTGGTCCCCGGATTCTACCCCCCCACCGCCAGCTTGAACACCACCCTTTCCTGTGCTCTGACGGTGGTGATCTTCACCCACGTCCTCGGGGTCATGTACCACGGACCCTCCTACATCAAGCACTTTCTGGGGCCGGTCTGGTGGATGGTGCCCATTATCTTCCCCATTGAGATCATCGGCCACCTCGCCCGGATTCTCTCTTTGTCGTTCCGGCTTTTCGGAAACATGATGGGCCACGAGCTGGTGCTGACGATTCTTTTCCTTTTGGCGGGAGCCTTTTTTGCTCCGCTGCCGATCATGGCACTGGGCATCTTTGTGGCCCTGGTTCAGGCGTTTGTCTTCTTTCTGCTGTCGATCATGTATTTCGCCGGCGCCATGGAGCACGCCCACTAATCACGCGGTATATCGGCTTCACAAGTTGATGGGACAACGGAAGAGGCCGCTTTTCATCCATTTCAAACTATTTTTAGTTAAAGGAGGTAAACCAGAGTATGGAAGCACAAGCACTGCAGTTTTTCATCGCGAGCGTCACCGCCGCCGGTTTCGGGATCGCCATCGCCGCCTTCGGTTGTGGTATTGGACAGGGTATTGGTCTGAGGTCCGCCGTCGAGGGGATCGCCAGAAATCCCGAGTCCTCCGGTAAGGTCACCGTGACCATGCTGATCGGTCTGGCCATGATCGAGTCGCTGTGTATTTACGCACTCGTCGTCTCCTTGATCCTGATCTACGCGCATCCTCAGGCCGCGGCCATCGCCGGCCTGTTCACCGGCGGGCACTAATCCGCCGCGGGCGTTTGCCCGTGGATTCGTGTAAAGCGTATCGGGCCGTCTCCCTGCCGGGGGACGGCCCGATTTTTGTGGACTCCCGACCATCGGGCTCCCCGAGTCCGACTGAAATCGATTGCCATAGGGCGGGGCTCACGATAGACTGATCCAGCCAAAGGAGGTGTGACCGATCCATGAAAACCATCGAGGAGATGACGCTCCTGTATGAGATCAGCAAGGCCCTCAACAAGCATCTCGACCTGCGCAAGTCCCTCTACAAGGTCCTTGACATTCTGTCGAGCTCCATGGGGATGGTCCGGGGGACCATCACCATCCTCCACCCTTTGCGCAACGAGATTTTCATCGAAGTAGCCCACGGCATCCCGCGGACCGCCATCGAGAGCGTGAAATACAAGCTTGGGGAGGGGATCACCGGCCGGGTGGTGGAGACCGGAAACCCCATCGCCATTCCCAAGATCAGCGAGGAGCCGCTTTTCCTCGACCGGACCGATTCCCGGAAGCTCAAACAGAGCGACGAGATCTCCTTTCTCTGCGTGCCCATTAAAAAGGACGACAACCAGGTCATCGGGGCCCTCAGCGTCGATCGGCTCTACGAGGAAAGCTACTCCCTGAAGGATGGGACCAAGCTGCTCTTGGTAATCGCCACCATGGTGGCCCGCCACGTGATCAACCTCGAGACCATCCGCATCGAAAAGGAGCGGCTCCGGGAAGAAAACCGTCGTCTGAAGCAGGAGCTGGAAAACCGGTACCGGATCACCAATATCATCGGCAACAGCAACAAGATGCGGGAGGTCTTCCAGATGATCTCGCAGGTCTCCCGGAGCAACGCCACCGTCCTCATCCGGGGGGAGTCGGGAACCGGCAAGGAGCTGGTGGCCAATTCCATCCACTACAACAGCCACCGGGCTCAGAGCCCCTTTGTCAAGGTCAACTGCGCCGCCCTGCCGGTCAACCTCATCGAAAGCGAGCTCTTCGGCCATGAAAAGGGCGCCTTCACCGGGGCGATCAAGCAGAAGATCGGCAAGTTCGAGCTGGCCCACAAGGGGACCATCTTTCTAGATGAGATCGGCTCCATCAGCTTAGACGTCCAGGCCAACCTCCTCCGGGTGCTCCAGGAAAAGGAGCTCGAACGGGTCGGGGGCCACAAGACCATCAAGACCGATGTCCGGGTTGTCGCGGCCACCAACAAGAACCTCGAGGACGCCGTCGAGGCCGAGACCTTCCGGGGCGACCTTTACTACCGGCTGAACGTCTTTCCCATCTATCTGCCTCCCCTCCGCGAGCGCAAGACCGATGTGCTCCTTTTGGCCGACCATTTCCTGGAGCGTTACGCCAAGGAGAACCACAAGGATATCCGCCGGTTTTCCACCCCGGCCATCGATATGCTCATCGCCTATCACTGGCCCGGCAATGTCCGGGAGCTGGAAAACTGCATTGAGCGGGCCGTCCTCCTGTGCGAGGAAGGGGTCATCCACTCCTACCATCTCCCTCCGACCCTTCAGACCGGCAAGGAGTCGGGGACTCTGCCCAACATGTCCCTCGAGGACGCCGTGGCCAGCCTCGAACGGGAGATGATCGTCGATGCCCTGAAAAACAGCCGGGGCAACATCACTCAGGCGGCCAAGGCCCTCAAGACCACCGTCCGGAAGTTTGCCTACAAGGCCAGGAAGTACAGCGTGGAATACCGGCGGTTTCGCTAAAGCCCGCCCTTCCGAAGGATCGCCACCAGCAGCCAGATTCCCATGACGGCGGCGGCCGTGAAGACGAAGATTCCGATCAGGGAGATCCCGAAGAACAGCGGCGGGATTTCTGAGATGACGATGAGCGCCGAGCCGATGAGGAGAGCGGCGATGATGATGGAAAAGGAGAGCTTGTTGCTGATCCGGTCATTGGTGTTGAGGACCCGGTCGATGTTCGGCTGATCCACCTGGAGCCGGAGCTGGCCCCGCCGAATCCGGCGGGCGATCTCCAACGACTCCTGGGGAAAGCTCCGCAGAAACCCAACCAGCTCGGTGGAAAGCTGGAGCAGGTCCTCGCTGATCCGATGAGGCGAGTACCGGGCCAGCTTCACCCGTTCCAGAAAGGGTCTGGCCCGGGAGATGAGGTCAAACGCGGGGTCCAGAGCCAGGGCAACCCCTTCCACCGTGCTGAAGGCCTTCATCATTAAAAAGAGGTCCGGCGGGATGCTCAGGCCGTGCCGGGCGGTCACCCCGAAAAGGTGGTGCATTACCCGGCCGATCCGGATATCCCCCAGGGGCCGGTGAAGATACTGGCTCATGAAATCGACCAGGTCCCGCTCCAGAGCCCGGATGTCCGGCTCCATCTCGGTCCGGGTCAGCTTCAGCAGAGACCGGGAAACCCGCCGCTCGTCCCCGTTGACGGCCCCGTCGAGGAGATCGACGAAATCCTCACGGGTAGCCCGGTCCACGGTCCCCATCATCCCGAAATCCAGAAGGCAGATCACGTTGTTGGGCAGGACGAAGATGTTGCCGGGGTGGGGGTCGGCGTGGAAGAAGCCGTGGTCGAAGACCTGCCGGAGAAAGAGCAAAGCCCCCCGTTCGGTGACTACCTTCCGGTCGATCCCGGCGGCGTCGAGCCGGTCGATGTCCGAGATTTTGATCCCCCCGGTCACCAGCTCGGCGGTGAGGACCCGTTCGGATGTCCGGTCGGGGTCCACCCGGGGGACAAAGACCGTGGGGTCGCCCAGAAAGGCCCGGCTGAAGCGTTCCATGTTCTCCGCTTCCTGAAGGTAGTCGATCTCGCGCTCCATCTGCCGGGCGAACTCTTCGACCAGGGCCACCGGCCGGTGGAGCGCCAGCTCCTCGATGTGGCGCTCCGCGAGGGTAGCCAGGTGGAGCATGATCTCGACGTCCACCTCGACGATCTCCTTCAACCCCGGCCGCTGGACCTTCACCGCCACCTCGTCGCCGCCGGGAAGCCGTCCCCGGTGGACCTGTCCGATGGATGCCGCCGCCAGGGGAGTTTCATCCAGATGGGCGAAAACCTGCTCGACCGGTGCCCTGAGCTCCCGCTCGATCTGCTTCCGGATCTCCTCGAACCGGCAACCGGGGACGTCGTCCTGGAGATGAGTCAGCTCCTGGATCACCGGGGGCGGGAGCAGGTCCGACCGGGTGGACAGGACCTGGCCGAGCTTGATGTAGGTCGGCCCCAGCTCCTCTAAGGCCATCCGGAACCGACGGGCCCGGGGCAGACGAACCACCGGCTGGCCCCCGGCGGCGATGATCCGCCGGCCGATCTCGATGTACTGGTCGATGTGAAGCCGGTCCACCAGATCGTCGAAGCCGTACTTGAGCAGCACGGAGAGGATCTGACGGTACCGGTTGAGGTGGCGGTAGGTGCGTCCAATGACGCCGATTTTCCGGATGCTGAGCACGGGGGGTATGGGCGCGGCCCCGCCGGCGGGGCGGGGCCGCGGTGTGGACGGTTTACTTCAGCCGGCCCAAAAGGGCGCCGGCGATGGTGTTTTTCTGGATCTCCTTGGTCCCTTCGTAGATCTCGCAGATCTTGGCGTCCCGATAGAACCGCTCCACCTCGTATTCGAGCATGTAGCCGTAGCCGCCCAACAACTGGATCGCCTCGTCGGCTACCTCGACGGCCGTCCGCCCGGCCACCATCTTGGCCATGGATGTGAGCATCGGGTCGATCCGGCCCTGGTCGAAATTCCAGGCGGCCTTGTAAACCAGGAGCCGGGCCATCTCGATCTTGGTGGCCATGTCGGCGAGCTTATGCTGAGTGACCTGGAACTGGCCGATCTTCTTGCCGAACTGCTCCCGGGCCTTGACGTAGGCCAGAGCCCGGTCAAAGGCCCCCTGGGCCGTGCCCAGTCCCTGGGCCGCGATGAGAATCCGGCTTTCGTCGAAGAACTCCAGGACCTGGTAGAACCCCTTGTTTTCCTTGCCGATGAGGTTTTTGGCCGGGACCCGGACGTCCTTGAAGCTCACCTCGGCGGTCTGCATCATCCGGATGCCCATCTTGACCCCGACGCTGGCCGTTGAAACCCCGGGGCGGTCGGCCTCCACCAGGATCACGCTCATCCCCCGGTGGCTCGGGCTGGCGTCCGGGTCGGTCTGGCAGAGAACGGAGTAGAACCCGGCCAGGGGGCCGCCGTTGGTGATGAAGATCTTCGTCCCGTTAATGACCCAGTCGTCGCCGTCCCGGACCGCTGTGGTGTCCATCCGGGTGATGTCCGAGCCGTGGTCGGGCTCGGTAAAGGCTCCGCAGGAGAGGATCTCCCCTTCGGCCACCCTGGGCAGCCAGGTCTGTTTCTGCTCGTCGGATCCGAAGTGGAGGATGATCTCCGACGCGAAGTCGGCCAGGATGAGACAGGCCCCCACCGAGGAGTCTCCCCGGCAGAGCTCTTCGGCCACCAGGATGTTTTCGGTCACCCCGAGCCCCTGGCCGGAGTATTCCTCGGGAAAGTGAATCCCGATAAATCCGAGATCCGCCGCCTTTTTCCAGATCTTTTCCGGAAAGGCGTGGGCTTCCTCAAGCTCCAGGATCACGTCCTTTTTGAATTCACCCTTGACGAAATCCCGTACCGCCTTCTGGATTTCCTTCCGTGACTTGGAAAGCTCAAACTCCATTCTTGCCTCCTGAATTTAGCTATTTGAATTTAATCAAAATACCGTCATTGCTTAACATAGACGGGGCGGCATTGCAAGGGATTTGCGGGGGGCTGAATCCGGGATTTTCCGGGCCGGCCGGGCGGCGGATGCCAAAAGATACTTGACTGTTTTGGTCAACTGGCCTAATTGTTTACCTATTATTCTGACGCGGGGTTCAGGATCATTACCACCGAAAGGAGCACTTCCAACATGTCGTTTTCCATCGCCTTGGCTGGAAAAGGGGGAACCGGCAAGACCACGCTGGCCGGGTTGCTGATCAAGTATCTTTTATTCAAGGGAAAATCTCCGATTCTGGCGGTGGACGCCGACGCCAACGCCAACCTCAATGAGGTCCTGGGGCTCGAGGTGACCGACACCCTGGGCGAAGCTCGTGAGGAGATGAAAGGGGGGCAGGTCCCCAACGGCATGACCAAGGACGTCTTCATCTCCATGCGCCTCGAGCAGGCGGTGGTGGAGGCCGAAGGCTACGACCTGGTCGTGATGGGCCAGCCCGAGGGGGCCGGATGCTATTGCGCCGCCAACAGCCTCCTGACCGGCTTTCTGGAGCGGCTCACCGGAAATTATCCCTATGTGGTTATGGACAACGAGGCCGGGATGGAGCACATCAGCCGGCTGACCACCCAGAACGTCGATCTGCTCCTCATCGTCGCCGACACCTCTAGAAGGGGGCTTCAGGCGGCGGTGCGGATTCATGAGCTGGCCGAAAAGCTCCGGATCGGAGTCGGCAGGAGCTGCCTGGCCATCAACCAGGCCAAAAACGGGGTGAGCCAGGCGGCCCGGGCCATCATCGATGAAGCCGGCCTCGAGCTGGCCGGCGTTATCCCCGAGGATGAGACCATTTACGAATTCGACCTCGCGGGGCGTCCCACCGTGGAGATGCCGACGGATAGCCCCTCCGCGGCGGCGGCCTTCGAGATGTTCGACCGGATTATCGACCCGGAGCCCGGGTCATCGGGGAAAGGGTGATCAGCATGAGACGAACCGGCTTTCTGTACGACGAACGGTTCATGCTCCACCAGACGGGACCTTACCACCCGGAGGTGCCTGACCGACTCGCGGCGGCCTATGCGGGGATCAAGACGGCGGGGCTCCTGGACCACCTGGTTCCGATCCCGGCCGTCCGATCCCGACAGAAGTGGATTGAAAAGGTCCACCATGTCGCCTATATCCTCCGGCTTGAAGAGGCTTGTCTTTACGGCATGACCGAATTTGACTCCCCGGACAATCAGATGTGCAAGGAGACTTACGAGATCGCTCTCTTGGCGGTTGGCGGCGTCATCGAGGCGGCCCGGATGCTCATGGAAGGCGAGATCGATAACGCCTTCTGCGCCGTCCGCCCCCCGGGGCATCACGCCGAGATCAACAAGGCCATGGGGTTCTGCTACTTCAACAACGTGGCCATCGTCGCCCGGTATCTCCAGGAGGAGTGGGGCGTGGAGCGGGTGGGGATCATCGACTTCGACGTCCATCACGGCAACGGCACTCAGCATATCTTCGAGCACGACCCCACCGTTTTCTACTATTCCATTCACGAGCACCCTTCCTTTGCCTATCCGGGCACCGGCCGGGAGTTCGAGAAGGGGACCGAGGCCGGTTACGGCTTCACCCTCAACTCCCCGGTCCTGCCGGGGCAGGGGGACGAGGAGTATAAGGCCCTCTTCGAGCGGGATCTCCCGCCGGCCTTTGAAGGCTTTGTCCCCGAGGTGATCCTCGTCTCAACCGGCTTCGACGCCCTCGAGGAAGACGATATGTCCGGTGTCCGTCTGAGCGCCGGCTGCTTCAGGTGGATCATGGAGCAGGTGATGGCCCTGGCCGACCGGTATGCCAGGGGGCGGGTGATCTCGATTCTGGAAGGCGGATACGTCCTTTCCCGGCTCCCGGAGCTGGTCAAGGACCACGTGTCGATACTCTTGAAGGATTAACCCCAACGGTTTGGAGGCCCGATACATTATGTTTGTGGAAAAATCGATGACCCGGAAGGTGGTGACCATATCCGCCGATACCCCGATCCTCAAGGCCCGGGAGCTGATGAACGAGCATGAGATCCGCCACCTGCCGGTGGTGGACGGGGATGACCGGCTCCTGGGGATCGTGACCGACCGGGACGTCCGCAGCGCCATGCCTTCCATCCTGATGGACGACTTCGAGTCGGGCGCGGCGCGGGAGCGGCTTGCCACCGTCACCGCCCGGGACGTCATGACCGCCGATCCGGTGACGCTGACACCCACCTATACCATCCAGGACGCGCTGCTCTTGATCGAAAAGTCCCGGGTGGGGGCCTTTCCGGTGGTGGACGAGGAAGGGCGGCTGGAGGGGATCATCTCCATCCGGGATCTGGTCCGGGCCTTTACCAATGTCCTGGGCATCGGGGAGCCCGGAACCCTCATCGGGATTCTGGTGGAGCAGAAAGTAGGCCAGCTCAAGAAGATCGTCGATGCCATCACCGAGGAGCGGATTTCCGTTGGCAGCATTCTGGTGGCCCGGTACTGGGATGAGGACAAGCGGGCGGTTTTCCCTTATCTGCTGACCAACAACGTGGTCCGGATCAAGCGGAAGCTCCAGGCTCTCGGCTATCCTCTTATCGACCCCATGGACTGGTATCTCGACCGAATGCCTCGGAATGAGTGACTCGGCCGCCCCGCCCCGCGAGGCGCTTTTCATCTACTATCTCCAGGGGGTGGCAAACGTCGGTCCGGGGGAGCTGGGCCCCGACTTTCTGGGCAACTGGCAGGAGGCCGACACCGCGTTTCTCTTTTTTTCCGCCCCGGCCGGCGGGCGGGTGGACCAGTGGGTGGGGGACCATCCGGACCTGAGGCTCGTGGACCGGTTCGAAATGCCTTACGACCAGTGGCACGGTGACCCGGTGACCCCGTTCCGGGTCGGGCGACTGGCCGTCCGGCCGCCCTGGGTTCCGCCGCCGTCTCCGGATGGAACATCGGTGGACATTGTTTTGGACCCCGGGGTGGTCTTCGGAACCGGCACCCACCCCACCACGGCCGATTGCCTGTCCCTGCTGGATGGGCTGCTGGCCCGGACCTCCTTTGAACGGGTTCTGGACCTGGGGACCGGGACCGGGCTGCTGGCCATTGCCGCGGCCGGTCTTGGATGCGGCCGGGTCCTGGCGGTGGACGTCAATCCCCTGGCGGTGACCACGGCCCGCCGGAACGTGGTCCAAAACGAAATGGCCGACCGGATTCTGACGGTGGTGGGCCGGGCCGAGACCCTGGCGGCCCGGCCGGCCGACCTGCTCATGGCCAACCTCCACCACGCGGCCACCGATCAGCTCATCGATGAGGGCGGATTGACCGACAAGCGCTATGTGCTCCTGTCGGGACTGCTGCGCAGCGAGGCCGGTCCGGTCCGGGAGCGGCTGGCCCGTCGGTCGATCCGGATCATTGCAACCCGTCAGGAGGGCGGCATCTGGCATACGATCCTGGGCGCGGCCGGCTGACGCCCCGCCCCGGACGCGATCACCCAATCCGAAAGGTGGAACATGGACATCAAGTGCTGGGGATCTCGGGGGTCGATTCCGGTTTCCGGGAAGCAGTATGTGGAGCACGGCGGAGATACCACCTGTCTGGAGATCCGGACCCGAAGCGACGACCTCATCATCGTGGACGCCGGCACCGGCATCCGCCGCTTCGGGAACCAGCTCATCAAGGGGGACCGCACCGATATTCACCTCCTTTTCACCCATGCCCACTGGGACCACGTCATGGGCTTTCCCTTTTTCAAGCCCATCTACATGGACCGGTTCGCCATTCGGATGTACCGGTGTCCCTTTCCCCGATATGTCGAGAAGATGCTCGGCCAGGTGATGAAATCCCCCTTTTTCCCGGTCCGCTACGATCGCCTGCCCGCCCGGATATCCTATGCCGGGGACTGCGGCGGGCAGCTCCGGATCGGCTCGGTCACCATCCACCCCATCCACCTCAGCCACCCCAACACCGGCTTCGGATTCAAGTTCGTCGAGGACGGCAAAACCTTTGTCTTTATCACCGACAACGAGCTGTTCCATCATCACCCCAAGGGGCTGACCTATGACGATTACGCCGCCTTCGCCCGGGGCGCCGATCTGCTCATCCACGACGGGGAGTACACGGAGGCCGAATATGAGATGTATCGGTCTTTCGGGCATTCCACCTACCGCCATGCCCTCGACCTGGCACTGGATGCCGAAGTCGGTCAACTGGGCCTCTTTCACCTCAACCAGGACCGCTCCGACCGGGAGATGCGGGGGATCGTCAAGGAGTGCCGGCGGATCATCCGCCGGCGGAAGCGCCGGATGGACTGCGTGGCCGTCAAGGCGGACATGGTTTTCAAGCTCTAATCTCAATCGAGGCGAGGCGATATGGATGACCTGATCAAACGGGCCGCCGCCGATCTCGCGGCCGCCGACCGGGCCGTGGCTCTCACCGGCGCCGGGATTTCCGTGGAAAGCGGCATCCCGCCCTTCCGGGGCAAGGGCGGGCTCTGGGAAAAGATCGACCCCATGGAATTTGCCCACATCGACGCCTTTCTGGCCGATCCGGAAAAGGTCTGGACGGTCCTCATCCGGGAGATGAAGGAGATCATCGACCGGGCGGCCCCCAACGCGGCTCACCGGGGTTTGGCCCGTCTGGCCGAGCTGGGACGGTTGACCACGGTGATCACCCAGAACGTCGATGGTCTTCACCAGGCCGCCGGCAACACCGACGTCATCGAGTTCCACGGGACCTTCGCCCGTCAGCGCTGCCTCGACTGCGGAACCCGGTGCGAGACCGCCGGCGTCGATCTGTCGGTCATCCCGCCGCGCTGCGGCTGCGGGGGAATCTACCGGCCCGACTGCGTCTTTTTCGGCGAGATGATTCCATCCGGGCACCTGGCCCGATCCCGGGAGATCTCCGCCACCTGTGATGTGATGCTCGTGATCGGAACCTCGGCAACGGTCCAGCCGGCGGCCATGATGCCCTATATCGCCCGGTCGGCCGGAGCCACGGTCATCGAGATCAACCCCGAGCCCACCCCCTTGACCGGCGATATCAGCGACTACATCCTTACGGGACCGGCCGGGGCGGTGATGGACCGCCTGGTGGCGGCCGTGGAGAGGGCCGGTTGATGGCCGAGGCGACCCCGTCCGCCGATGACCGCCGCTGGGTCCGGACCCTCCGCCCGAGGCCGCCCTCCATCGGGGACAACACCGCCGACGCCGACCGGCTGGCCGCCGGCCTCCGGCGCTCCCTGGGCGGAGCCCCCGTCCGGATCGATTTTCCCCTCTTGCCCGACCTGCCATCCCGAATCCGCCGGTGGGACTACGCGGCCCGATGCCTCTTTTTCGACGACGGGGCCGGCGTCGAGCTCTTCGGACTCTATCCCCCGGACGCCCCGCCCGAAGACGGCCCCCTGGGGCTGGCCGTGGACCTGGGCACCAGCCGGGTGGTCCTCCGCCTGATCAATCTGGAAACCGGGGAACCGGGAGCGGAGATCGCCTTTGACAACCCCCAGATCGAGGTGGGGCCGGATATCCTGACCCGGATTCACTATGCCGAAACAGCCGCCGACGGCCGGGAGACGCTCCAACGGCAAATCGTGGACGGGATCAACGACCACATCGGAGAGCTGACCGCCGACCCGGCGGCGGTGGGCCTCGTGGCCGTGGCGGGAAACACCGCCATGGGTCATCTCCTGCTGGGGCTCGACCCCCGGTTTCTCATCCGGGAACCCTACATCCCCGCCGTCAACGCCCCCGGATCGGTCCTGGCGGCCGACCTGGGACTCCGGGTCGCCCCCCGGGCCCGGGTCTTCGTCTTTCCCAACGTGGGCAGCTACTTCGGCGGGGACCTGATCGCCGGAATCATGGCGGCCGGGCTCCATCGGTCCGAAGAGACCGCCATTCTGGTGGACGTGGGGACCAACGCGGAGGTGGTGGTGGGGAACCGGGAATGGCTCATTGCCTGCGCCGGGGCCGCCGGCCCGGCCCTCGAGGGCGGGGTCACCCGGATGGGGATGATGGCCGGCCCCGGCGTGGTGGACCGGGTGGCCATCGACCCGGAGACCGGCCGGTTCGACCTCCACACCATCGAAGATGCCCCCCCAAAAGGGATTTGCGGCTCCGGCCTCATCGACCTGGCCGCCGAGCTCTTCCGGACCGGCCGGATCGATCTCCGGGGCAAGCTCGTCCCGGACCGCCGCGGGGACCGGTTCCGGGAGATCGACGGCCTCGGCCATCTCGTGGTGGTTCCGGCAGGCCAGTCAGCGGACGGCGAGGCCCTGACCATCAGCCAGGCCGATCTCGACAGCCTCATCCGGTCCAAAGCGGCCATGTACACCATTCTCGAAACCGTCACCCAGACGGTGGGCGTCCCCTTGACCGACCTGGCGGCCTTTAACGTCGCCGGGACCTTCGGATCATTTATCCGCCCCGATTCGGCCATCACCCTGGGGATGATCCCCGACCTGCCCCGAAACCGGTTCCGATCCCTGGGCAACAGCTCTCTGGCCGGCGCCGGGATGCTCCTGGCCGACGGCCGGGGCCGGATCGACGAGATCCGCCGAATCCGGGACCGGATTACCTACCTCGAGCTCAACGTCAATCAGGACTTCATGAATCGGTTTTCCGCCGCCAAGTTCATCCCCCACACCGACCCGGACCGGTTTCCCTCAGTGGCCTCCGGCCGGTAGCCGGGCAGACTATCCGCGCACCGCGGTCACGATGGAGTCAACCACCCGGTTGGCCCGCTCCCAGACAACCTCGAAGGTGGTGGAGGGGATGGCGTTCTGGAGCTGGGACCGTATGAAGCTCGTCCGGTCGTCCGGGTCTTCGGGGACCGGGTAGAAAAAGGCCCGGACCAGCCCTTCGCCGGCCATGGCCTTGACCCGGTCGATAAAGGCATTCTGCTGGGCCACTTTGGTGGGGTGGGGGGGGGTGTAGAGAAAGATGAGCTGGCCCTCACGGTTCCGGCCGAACTCCCGGATGGCCGCCTCGGGGAAGGTGTACTGCTGGGGGCAGTCGCTGTCCTGGTTCAGGAGGTCCGAAAAGATGATCACCCGCCCGCCGGCCCGCCGGGGGAGAACCTCCCGCATGAGGGCGTAAAGCGGGGTGGTCAGCGGCTGAGTGGAAGTGGGGTCCATCTTGGGCACGGAGATGTCCCGGATCGGGGTTTCCACCTCATAGGTGAAGGTCACCTCGTCCTTCGGCGACCGGGTGGAAACCACCTCCTCGACCGAATCGAGCCCGCAGCCCGGGTTTCCAAAGGAGACCACGTGGTAGGAGACCGCCGGGTCTCCCACGAAGCTCTTGAGCCGGCTGATCACGTTGAACTTGAAGTCGGTCAGGGTCATCGGGTCAACGGTGGCGGAGACATCGATGGCCACGTAAAACAGGTTGGGCTTGGGCTGCCGGATCTGACGAAGCTCGGCGGCCACCCCCTGGTTGGTGAAATAGAGGACCGTGACGAAGATCACCAGGGCGAGAAACAGGCCGCCGATGATGAGAACGGGCTTGGACCGAAGGAAAGATCGTTTTTTCATCCAGAAATATCTCATGTTGCCACCGCATTTCGGACAAATGGTTGTGGCCGAAACGGTGGCGGACGATGTATAGCCGCAGTGGGCGCAGAAGACCCCCCGACGGCGGCCGGATCGATTGGGCATCGCTTATTTGTTAATCAACTGCATTTTGGCCGAGCCGATCTCGACCACATCGAACTGTTTCAGGAGCACCGAGCTCTTCACCGTCTCGCCGTTGACCTTGGGCTTGGAAATCCCGCCGACGTAGCTCAGATAGTAGCCGTCGGGCCGCTTGCTGATGGTCGCGGCGGTCTGCCCGACGGTGAGCCCGCTCACCACGATGTCGGAGGCCGGGTTCTTCCCGATCTTCGTCAGCTTCTTGGTCAGCTCCACCTCGCCATCGCCGCCGGAGAGATAGGAGAGAATCCCGACATTTTCCGTCCCGGCCGACTGACTGGACATGCTCGAGACGTTTTTGGCGAGCATGTTCCGGTACTTGCCCGTATCCATGACCATGGTCTGGTTCATGGCGTTGTCCCCTTCGGCCTCGGGCTGGGCCTCGCCCTTGGAGTAGGCGAAGAGCAGGATATGCTTGCCGATGGTGACGACGTCGCCGTGCTGGAGCCAGTGGGAGATCACGAGCTGGTCGTTGACGAACGTGCCGTTCTTGCTTTTCAGGTCGGTGAGCAGAAAGCCGTTCCCCGTCCAGTCGATTTTGGCGTGGTGGCCGGAGACCGCGAGGTTTTCGATGACCACGTCGTTGCTCTCCAGCCGGCCGACGGTCATCGATTGACCGCGCTCCATGCGGTACTCCCTGACTTTGGTGTCGTCTTTTTTGAATTTCAGCGTTAAAGTCGGCATCCCAGTTCCCTCTCTCGTATCAAATGTGCGCGGTTAAGTGGCGGGCTTGAAAAGCCTGGCGAGCCAGCCCGAGAACCCGCCGCCGGGTTTTCCCACCTGTTTGATCTTGAGCACGATGACGGTGATGTTGTCGTTGCCCCCCCGCTCGTTGGCCATGTCCACCAGCTTCCGGCAGGCGACGGCCGGGCGGTGAGCCTGGACCAGGCCCCGGATCTCCTCGGGTGCCAGCATGTCGCTCAACCCGTCGGAAGCCAGCACGAGGATGTCTTCGGGAAAGCAGGGCAGCTCGCAGGCGTCCGGCTCGACGGTCCGATCGATCCCCATGGCCCGGGTGAGCATGTGGCTGAATTTCCCCCCGAGCTGCTGGCCGCCCTCGGGGTGGAGCGCCAACTGCTCGGCAAGGACGGTGTGGGTGACGGCGAGATTCTGGATGGAACCGTGTCGGATCAGATAAATCGGGCTGTCCCCCACGTTGGTGGCAATGACGGTGTCGTCAGTGAAAAGCACCGCCGAAACCGTGGAGCCCATCCCCTCGTAAGCCGCCCGGTTGTTCGACATCTGGAAAACCACCCGGTTGGACAGGTGAATGCTGGAAACGAGCCGGTTGGCGTCCTTGGACAGGGTCTTGTCCACCTCGGCGAGCTCCTCGGCGTCCGTGTTGTTCCGGAACCGCCGCATATAGTCCTGCATGGTCTTGACCACCAAACCCGATGCCACTTCCCCGGCCTGGTGTCCGCCCATGCCGTCCGCTACCACGTAAATCTTCAGATCATCGTCGAGAAAGAGGGAATCCTCGTTGGCTTTGCGCTTTTTCCCGACGTCGGTGAGGCCCGCAGATTCCACAACTACCATGTCAATCCCTTCTTAGGTTCCCAGGCCATCGGATTTGGCCGTCGGCGCCCCGGGTCAGCCGGTCGCCTGTTTTTTCTTTTTCTGAGCGGTGTGGGCGTCGAGCTTTTTGCCCAGCATCCGGAGATGGGCCGCCATCTGACTCGCCTTCTGGTACCGCTTGGACCGGTCCTTTTCCAATGCCTTGTCGATGATGGTCACCAGCGGCTTGAGCACCCGCGGGTTGATCTCCCGGGGATTGGGGTGAGGCACGTTCATGATCTGGTGCATGAGCGCGGCTGGCGAATCCCCCTTGAACGGCACGGCGCCGGTGAACATTTGAAAGGCCATCGCCCCCAAAGAGAAGATATCCGACCGGCCGTCCACCTTTTCACCGGAAATCTGTTCCGGCGACATGTAGTGAGGCGTCCCTTTGACGACCCCGGTCTGGGTCTGGGAGCTGGCCGTGATCCGGGCGATCCCGAAATCGGTGATCTTGATGATCCCCGTATTCAGAAGCATGATGTTCGCCGGCTTGACGTCCCGGTGGACGATCCCCTTGTTGTGAGCGTAATCGAGGCCCTCGGCGATGTCGGCAACGTAGCCGATGACCTTCCGCATGGGCAGCAGATTGCTCTTTTTGGTGTACTTCTGGAGGTCTTCCCCCTCGAGGTACTCCATGGCGATGTAGGCGATGTCCCCCTCGTCTCCGGCATCGTAAATGGTCACGATGTTCGGGTGGGACAGGGTCCCCGCGCTTTCCGCCTCACGGAAAAACTTCTGCTTGAGCTTTTCCGCCTCCTCGGGCTCGTAATCCTCGGTGAACCGGAAGGTCTTGATGGCGGTGGTCCGGTTGATCCGGGGGTCCTGGCCCAGGTAAACCACCCCCATGGCGCCCTTGCCGAGCTGCTTTAAGACCTCGTACCGGCCGAGGGTCGGGCGGGTCTCGCTCCCCTCGCTGATCAGCCCGTCCCCGCTGGATGATGCCGACATAAACCCGTCTCCGAAGATCATCGTGTCGCTGGCCTGGAGCAGCTTTTTCTTCCGCCGGCTGATGTCCTTGTATTTCGGGTCGTGGTCCTCGATGTACTCGTAAACGGAGGCGGCCTTGTTGAGCTGCCGCTTCCGCTCGTAGTCGAGCCCCAGGTTATAGAGGAGGTCCTTGACCTCGTCGTCCACCGGAACCCGGCGGAACTTGTCAAAGGCCATGTCGAGCATCCCCTGGCTCTGAAAGGAAATCCCCAGCATCCGGTTGGTCTCCGCCGATTGCCCCTCGACCTTCTCCTTCCGGGCCTCGGTGACGAAGTAGTTGAGCGTCATCACCCCGATGTAGCCGATGATGAGCAGCAGGAGCGGATAGGTCACCTCGATCCAGAGCCCCGCCGACACGAAAAGATAGAAGGACGCCCCCAGCATCCCGGCCAGGATGCCGGCGAACAGAACCCCTGAAAAGAGGGCCTTGAGCCGGGGCATCAGGGCCGTCACGATTCCCCCCACCAGAAGGATCAGGGCGAAAACGGCGGTCCGGTTCCAGGAGGGCTGACGGATAAACTGGCGGTTGAGCATCGTCCAGATGGTGTGGGCCGACAACTGCCCCACCGACATCACCCCGCCGGCGGGAGTGGAGATCGGGTTCATGATCCCCGCCGCCGTGGGGGTGATCATCACGATCTTGTCCTTGAAAAAGGCTCCGGGGATGTTCCCGTTGATCACCTCCACAAAGGATGCCCGCTTAAAGGCGCTGGACTCCTCGGCCTTCTTGAAGGTGATCAGCATGTCCGTGCGCTGGGTCACCGGGATCGACAGGGGGCCGGCCGTCACCTCATCGCCCAGGGTCGCCTGGATTTTTCCGGCCGGAACATTGAGATAGAGGGCCGCCAGCTTCAGGGTAAAAGAGGGGATGTGGAGCCCGCCGTAACGGTAAAGGAGCGTTTCCCGGCGGACAACCCCATCGGGATCGTAGGACAGGTTTACGTGACCCACCCCCCCTGCCGCCTCGAAAAACTCGGGGATCGGCATGGAGATTCGCCCCCCCACGGGCACGGCCAGGTCCCGGGGGTTGCTCACGTCGCCCACGGCCTCCGGGGCCAGAGTCTGACTCTTGGTCCGGGTCTCCTCGGCCACCAGGGCATCCTTGAAAAAGACCGGCAGGACCACGTTTCCGGCCTCGGCAAGGGCCGACGCCAGAATCCGGTCATTGTCGAGCCGATCCCTCGCCTGCTCCATGGCCTCTAAGACCTGCTGGCCGTTCGGCTGCTGCCCGATGCTCTTGGCCAGCATCTCCGACAGGTACTGAAGCTCCTTTAACGCCGTGCTCTCGTCCGGCTCGCTGTAGATAATGTTGAGCCCGATGAGCCGGGCCCCGGCATCGCTCACCGTCTTGATCCCCTCGGCGATCCGGGACCGGGGCCAGGGCCACCGGCCCAGCTTGTCGATGGAGTCGTTGTCGATCTCCACCAGGACGATCGACTCGCTCTCCTCGGCCTGGCCCCGCATCGCCATCCGGGCGTCGTAGAGCTTGAGCTCGATGGTGTCGATGAACGTCACCTGAAGCGCGGCAAAGGCCAGAAAGATCAGCGTGATGACCACACCGAAGCTTATGGCGGGATATTTTTTCAAGAAGCCCATGGTTTTATCGTCTCATTGGCGGTTTTGCGTATTCGGTAAGGCCGGGCGGTCACCGGGGACCGCGGAGGGTACCATCGTACATAAATGTATAGACTTTTACCCAACTCGGGATGATCTGTCAAACAGAAAAGGGGCGACCATGCCTAGACCCGGCCGCCGCTCCAGCGGAGCTTGGCTTTGAGGACGTCGAAATAGTGGGTGCCGGGCATGGTGATCATCTCCAGGGGATATCGCCCCTTGCGGACCACGATGGTGTCGGCCTCGCTGATCTCCAAACCCACCTGCCCGTCAAAAGTGATCATGATGTCGGAGCAGGTCTCGGACAGCCGGAGGGTGATCACCGCCGCGTCCGGAACGATCAGGGGCCGGTTGGTCAGGGTGAAGGGGCAGATGGGGGACATGATAATCCCGGGCACCGACGGGTGGATCACCGGTCCGCCGGCGGCCAGGGAGTAAGCGGTCGATCCGGTGGGCGTCGAAAGGATCAGCCCGTCGGCCCGGTAGGTGGTCAGATAGTGGCCGTCGATAAAGGTCTCGATGCTCGCCAGCCGGGCCAGAGTCCCCCGGTTAATCACCACGTCGTTTAAAACCGTCTCCCGGGCCACCTCCCGGCGTCCCCGGTTGACCCGGACGTCCAGCCGCATCCGCGCGTCCAGGGTGAAGTCTTCGGCCAGCACGGCGGCCGCGGCGGTGAAAAGATGCTCCTCGGCGGTTTCCGCCAGAAACCCCACCTCCCCGAACTTCACCCCGAGGATGGGCACCGCCTGGTCTCCGACCCAGCGGGCCGCGCTCAGAAAGGTCCCGTCTCCCCCGAGCACCAAAACCCCGTCAAGACCCTCCGGGGCATGGGCCGGCTCGCCGGTCGAATGGCGGCGGTTGGGGGGCGGGCTCACCCGCCGGACGACATCCACCGACCGGTCACGGAGCCATGCCTCGAGGGCGTCAGCTCGCTCGGCGGCCCGCGCATCGGCCTTGACAAACAATCCGATCTGTTTCAATGCGGCTCCAGGGGCTTGGGGAATGTCCGGGTAAGCGCCGGCTCGCGGATTCTCCACGACCCGTTGATCATACATGCCCCCGCCGGCCGCCGCAAGGGCTTTTCCGGAGACAAAGCCGATTCTTTTGGCTTGACTCCGGGCCGGGGGAGCGATATAAAAGCGATTTCATGAGCTTTTCGGCTTTCAAAGAACGGCACGACAAACCCAAGCATGAGGAGGACACGATGACAACAACGCGCGTAAGAAAACGATTGGGATTGACCCTGATGGGACTCGCGGCGATTCTGATGACGGCCGGCACCGGCATGGCGGCCGACGACACCGTTCGGCTCGGCGTGGCCGGGGCCCACAGCGGGGACCTCGCCTCTTATGGCATCCCCTCCATCCGGGCCGCCGAGCTGGTGGTCGAAGCGGTCAACGCCGACGGCGGAGTCCTCGGCAACGAAGTGACCATCATCACCGAAGACGACGTCTGCAAACCGGAAGTGGCGGCCAACACCGCCGCCAAGCTCGCCTCAGACGGCGTGTCCGTCGTCCTGGGCCACATCTGCAGCGGCGCCACCAAAGCGGCTTTGGGGATCTACAAGGCATCCAACATCATCGCCCTCTCCCCATCAGCCACCAACCCGGACCTCACCCAGAGCGGCGATTACCCCAACTTCTTCCGGACCATCGCCTCCGATGACGCCCAGGCCCGGCTCCAGGTTGACTTCGCCCTCAACAAGCTCGGCCTCAAAAAGCTCGCCGTGATCCATGACAAGGGCGACTACGGCAAGGGCCTGGCCGAATACGCCAAATTATTTCTCGAAGAAGCCGAGGGCGCCGAAGTAGTCCTCTACGAGGGCGTGACCCCGGGCGCCGTGGACTATTCCGCCATCGTCCAGAAGATCAAGCGCTCCGGCGCCGAAGCGGTCATCTTCGGCGGCTATCACCCCGAAGCCTCCAAGATCGTCATGCAGATGCGGAAAAAGCGGATGGGGACCACCTTCATCTCCGACGACGGCGTCAAGGACGACACCTTTATTAAGGTAGCCGGGGAGTACGCCGAAGGCGTTTACGCCACCGGACCCCGGGACACCTCCAAGAACCCGCTGACCATCGCGGCCAACAAGGCCCACCAGGACAAGTACGGAGCCGACCCCGGCGCCTTTTTCCTCAATGCCTATGCCGGAACCCAGGCGCTGTTGAACGCCATCGAAAAAGCCGGCTCCACCGAATACGACGCGGTCCGCAAGGCCCTCATGTCCGAATGGGTCGAGACCCCCCTGGGCAAGATCAGCTTTGACGAGCGGGGCGACGCCATCGGCGTGGGATTCTCCATGTACCAGGTCAAGGAAGGCGTTTACGTGGAAGTAAAGTAGTCGTTCGGAGCCTTTTCCGAGCACTGTTACCGTCGGGGGGCGCCCGCCGCCCCCCGACCGGTTTTTTTGAACCCCCAGCATTGAAAGCCGCCTGATACACCGCCATGGACTATTTTATCGAGCTGTTCCTCGGTGGGCTGACCCGGGGCTCCATCTACGCCCTCATCGCCCTCGGCTACACGATGGTTTACGGGATCATCGAGCTGATCAACTTCGCCCACGGCGAGATTTACATGATCGGGGCCTTCACCGCCCTGATCGTGGCTTCCGCCCTGACCCTGTTCGGGTTCAACTCCCTGTCGATCCTGGTCCTGGCCTCGCTGGCCGCCGTGATCTGGTCATCGGCCTACGGGTTTACCATCGAGAAGCTGGCCTACAAGCCCCTTCGGAAGGCCCAGCGGCTCTCGGCCCTCATCAGCGCCATCGGGATGTCCATCTTTCTTCAGAACTACGTGCTCCTGGCCCAGACTTCCGACTTTTTGCCCTTCCCGAGCCTCATTCCCGACTTCGCCTTCATGGAGCCTTACGCTCACATCATCTCGTCGGCCGAGGTGGTCATTGTCCTGACCACGGCCGCCGTCATGGTGGTCCTCACGATCCTGATCAAGCTCACCCGGCTCGGCAAGGCCATGCGGGCCACGGCCCAGGACCGGGAGATGGCCATGCTCAGCGGGGTCAACGTCAACCGGGTCATCTCCTTCACCTTTATTATCGGCTCGGCCACGGCGGCGGTGGGCGGAGTCCTGATCGCCTCTCACATCGGGATGATCAACTTCTACATCGGCTTTATCGCGGGGATCAAAGCCTTTACCGCGGCGGTCCTTGGCGGTATCGGGAGCGTGCCCGGAGCGGTTCTCGGCGGGATGGTCCTCGGATGGACCGAAAGCTTCGCCACCGGCTACGTCTCATCGGACTACGAGGACGTCTTCGCCTTTACGCTCCTGGTCTTGATCCTGATCTTCCGGCCCGAGGGCATCCTCGGCCGCTCGACCACCCAGAAGGTCTGATGGTCCGTCCCGCGCCGGCGACCGGGGGCCGGCGCGGCGACCGCTTTACCGGAATTCCCCGTAACGGCCCACAGAGGGGCGCATGGTCTCCCTGACATCCATCAAAAAATCGTTTTTCGTCTCGATCTGGTTCATGTTCCTGACCTTTCCCATCATGGTCATCAAGGTGAACCCCATCGAGGACGTGGTGATCTGGCGCTGGCAAAACCTGATCCTCATCGGTGTCGGCAGCTTTATCCTCTCCTTTGTCTGGCGGTACCTCATCGAACGGAAGGAGGCCGGCCGGAAGCAGGCCGAGGAGGACGAGGACCGGAAGGCTCCCCTGGTCCGGCGGCTCATGGCTCACCCCCGGATCTACGTCCCGGGCCTCTGCGTTCTGGCCGGGTTCGTCCTGATCTTTCCGTTCCTCTTTTCCGCCTACCAGACCAATATCATGACCACCGCCCTCATCTACGTGATGCTCGGGCTCGGGCTCAACATCGTCATCGGCCTCGCCGGGCTTCTGGACCTCGGGTACGTGGCCTTCTACGCGGTGGGGGCCTACGCCTACGCCCTCCTGAACTACCATTTCGGCCTCGGGTTCTGGACGGTTTTGCCCATCGGCGCGATCCTCGGGGCCACCTTCGGCATTCTCCTCGGCTTTCCGGTGCTCCGGCTCCGGGGGGATTACCTGGCCATCGTCACCCTCGGCTTCGGGGAGATCATCCGGCTGATCCTCGAAAACTGGAACGACTTCTCCCACGGCCCCTCGGGGATCGCCAACATCTCCCGGCCCGGCTTTTTCGGGATCGAGATGTCCCTCCACGCCGCCACCATTTATCTCTACTACGTGATGATCGGCCTGGTCCTGATGACCATCTTCTTTGTCAACCGGCTCCAGAGCTCCCGGATCGGCCGGGCCTGGATGGCGCTCCGGGAGGACGAGATCGCCTGTCAGGCCATGGGGATCGACAAGACCATGACGAAGCTCACCGCCTTCGCCCTCGGCGCCACCTGGGCCGGGATGGGCGGCGTGGTCTTCGCGGCCAAAACCACCTTCATCAACCCGGCATCCTTCACCTTTCTCGAATCGGCCATTATCCTCTGCATCGTGGTCCTCGGGGGGATGGGCTCGATTGCGGGGGTGATCGTCGGAGCCCTGGTTCTGATTCTCCTGCCCGAATACCTCCGGGCCTTTTCCGACTACCGGATGATCATCTTCGGGGCGACCCTCGTGATCATGATGGTCTTCCGGCCCCAGGGCCTCATCAGCGACGCCCGCCGGGCCTACCGGTTCAAGGGCGGACAGGCCGAAGGAGCCGGCGATGCCTGATCCCGTCGAGACCCCGGAGATTCTCAATGTCAGCGGCCTGACCATGGACTTCGGCGGGCTCCGGGCTTTAGACCGCCTGGACCTCGATGTCCGCAAAGGTGAGATCGTCGCCCTCATCGGGCCCAACGGCGCCGGAAAGACCACCTTCTTCAACTGCATCACCGGCATCTACGCCCCCACCGCCGGGGATATCCTCATCCGGCGCGACGGGGGTCCCGAGGAGCGGATCAACGGGATCAAGCCGAACCGGGTCACCGAACGGGGCCTCGCCCGGACCTTCCAGAACATCCGGCTCTTTCCCAACATGACCGTCCTCGAGAACGTGATGATCGGCCGCCACTGCCGGACTAAGACCGGGGTGGCCGGGGCCATGCTCCGGCTCCGGTCCACCGTCGAAGAAGAGCAGCGGGTGGTGGACGACAGCTATGCCATCCTGGAAAAGATCGAGCTGGCCCGCTACGTCAACGAGCTGGCCAGGAACCTCCCCTACGGAGCCCAGCGCCGGCTGGAGATCGCCCGGGCCCTGGCCACCGAGCCCTTTCTCCTGCTCCTCGACGAGCCGGCCGCCGGGATGAACCCCCAGGAAACCAAGCGCCTGGACCAGCTCATCAACCGGCTCCGGGAACGGGAAGGTGTTTCCATTCTCCTCATCGAGCACGACATGAAGCTGGTCATGAGCCTCTCCGACCGGATTTTCGTCATGGACTACGGCAAAAAGATCGCCCAGGGCACCCCCGACGAGATCAAAAACGATCCGGTGGTGATCCGGGCCTACCTCGGGGAGGACCCCGATGCTTGAGCTGAACGACGTTCACACCTATTACGGCAACATCCAGGCCCTGGAGGGGGTGAGCATCGAGGTCCGGGAAGGCGAGATCATCACCCTGATCGGAGCCAACGGCGCCGGAAAGACCACCACCCTCATGTCGGTCTGCGGGATCGCTCCGCCCCGGTACGGCGAGATTCGGTTTCTCGGCGAGTCCATCGTCGGCCTGAGCCCCGACGAGATCGTGGCCCGGGGGATCTCCCAGGTTCCCGAAGGCCGGCGGATTTTCCCGTTTCTCACCGTCTCGGAAAACCTCGACATGGGCGCCTTTCTCCGGACCGACAAGGCCGAGGTCAAGCGGGACCGGGACTACATCCACGAGCTCTTTCCCATCCTGGCCCAGCGCCGGCACCAGGCCGGCGGCACCCTGTCCGGCGGCGAGCAGCAGATGCTGGCCATCTCCCGGGCCCTCATGGCCCGCCCCCGGCTCCTCCTCATGGACGAGCCCTCCCTCGGGCTGGCCCCCCTGGTGGTCCGCCAGATTTTCTCGATCATCGAAAAGATCAACACCGAGAACGGAACCACCATCTTTTTGGTCGAGCAGAACGCCAACCTGGCCCTCAAGGTCGCCAACCGGGGCTATGTCATGGAAAACGGCCGGATCACCCTGACCGACGAAGCCGCCGACCTCCTGAAAAACGAGGAGGTCAGGCGGGCTTATCTCGGGTTGTGAGGGGCCCCC